>JBFGDP010000003.1:0-37381 GCA_041580575.1 Christiangramia sp. | reverse complement strand
GTGGCATCCATTGGGCTTAACGTTAGCAGTACGGCTGTGGTTATTGGTGCCATGCTTATTTCACCTTTAATGGGTCCCATCGTAGGTATTGGTATGGCGGTGGCTATCAATGATGTTGATACTCTTAGGCGTTCTTTTGTGAATCTTGGTATCATGGTGGTGTTAAGTGTTCTAACAGCCACCGTGTATTTCTTTATTTCCCCGGTGAAACAGGAAACTCCTGAACTGGTGGCAAGAACCTATCCAACCATATTAGATGTTTTAGTGGCAATTTTTGGTGGACTCGCCTTAATAGTGGCTAAAACTAAAAAGGGCACTATTGCAAGTGTTATCTTGGGGGTTGCAATTGCAACGGCACTTATGCCTCCTCTATGTACAGTAGGCTACGGGCTTGCTAATGCCAAATGGGAATTTTCTCTTGGAGCCTTATACCTGTTTTCTATAAACGCAGTTTTTATCGCATTATCAACCTTTGTAGTATGTAAATTGTTAGGCTTTCCCCTGGTAAAATATGCCAATAGCAGAAGGCGAAGAAGGACGGCCCAGATCGCTTCCACCGTTGCCATAATCGTTATAATTCCTAGTGTGATCCTGTTCGTCAAACTGCTAAGGCAGCAGGTTTTTGAAAGTAAGGCAACAGAATTTATTGAAAATATAGTAAGATACTCGGGCACTGAAACCCTAAAATCGACCAGTGATTTTAAAACCAGAACGATTGATGTTTATATGATTGGGAATACCGTTCCTGCGGCAACGATCACTACCTGGCAGGAGCGATTAGGCGAAATTGAGGCACTAAAAGAGGCAAACTTGGTCATCCACCAGGGGAACGATTCCTCAGAAGATATTAACCGGATCTCATCTGAGCTTCGTACAGGAATTCTGGAAGATCTGTATGTAAAAAACCAGGAGGTGCTTCAGAATAAAGATAAGAGGATAGAATTGCTTGAATCTGAACTTTCTAAATACAGGGGAGACGCTTTTTCTTTCTCCGATCTAAGCAAGGAGGCCAAGATAAATTATGAGAATATCGAGGAAATAGGATATTCTAACCTTATTATTACCAACTTTGAAAAGCAGGATACGATACCTACATTTACGGTTACATGGAATTCCAAAATGAAAAAAACCGAGTTGGCAGCGCAACAGGATAGGTTTGAAAAATGGATTCGCGTCAGGCTGAATCTGGATACCCTGTCAATTAAAAATGTACGCTAATTAGATCCCCTTTTGCTGAGCTATACGAACTTTCTGAAAGAGATTTGAAGAATAGACAAAATCTGTCACTGTCTTATCATCGGTTTTAAAGATTTCATCTTTAGTTCCTTTCCAGGCTAGAATCCCTTCTTTCAGGAAAGCGATCCGCTCTCCAATTTCCAGTACCGAGTTCATATCGTGAGTAATCAGGACCGTAGTAATATCATTTTCATGAGTAAGATCCTGGATTAGGTTGTCTATTACCGTTGCCGTTTGTGGGTCCAGCCCTGAATTTGGTTCATCGCAAAATAGATATTTAGGTTTGTTGACAATCGCCCTGGCGATAGCTACCCGTTTCTGCATCCCACCACTAATTTCTGAAGGCATTTTATTTCCTGAACCTTCAAGATTCACTCTTTCCAGCACTTCTTCAACCCTGGTGATCATTTCAGATTTTCGCTGCCTGGTAAACATTCTAAGGGGAAACATAACATTTTCTTCAACCGTCATGGAATCAAAAAGGGCGCCTCCCTGGAATAGCATACCCATTTCGGTTCTAAGCTCCCTCTGCTCTTCGTCTGAAAAAGAGGAGTAAGGCTTTCCATCATATTCGATAGTTCCTTTGTCCGGCTTAAAAAGCCCCAGCATACACTTTAAGAAGACGCTCTTTCCGGACCCAGACTGCCCAATGATCAAATTGGTCTTGCCTCGTTCAAAAGTGTAGTTAATGCCTTTGAGTACTTCCTGCTCATTAAATGCCTTATATAGATTTTTAACCTTTATCATTGCTTAGCTTAATAATAGTTGGGTAACCACATAATTGGTTACAATTAACACCACACTGGTCCATACAAATGAGGTTGTTGAAGCTTCTCCTACCTCTAATGCACCACCCTTCATATAATAGCCATGATATGCCGGGATGGTAGCCAGGATAAAAGCAAATAAGAAGGTTTTTATAAAGGCGTAAGTAAGGTGAAATCCATTAAAATCATCCTGCAGACCGGTAATGAACTGATCTGAAGTGACGAAACCTCCCAGGACAGCGGCGCAGTAGGCACCGGTTATACCTAAGAACATGGAGATTGCGATTACGAAAGGGTAGGTGAGCATAGCTATGATCTTGGGAAAGATCAAATAGTTCTTGGAATTTATACCCATAACCTCCAGGGCATCTATCTGTTCGGTCACCCGCATAGATCCAATACTCGAGGTAATGAAAGATCCAACCTTTCCGGCCATAATAATGGATATGAAAGTTGGAGCAAATTCAAGTATCACAGATTGTCTGGCGGCGTAGGCCACCAAAGATTTCGGGATCAGTGGATTGTTTAAATTCAATGCCGTTTGAATGGCAACCACGGCCCCGATGAAAAAGGATAAAAATGCGACTATGCCCATGGATCCCATGATCAATTCATTAATTTCCTTGAAAATGAGATTTCGTAGCACCGAACCTTTTGTCATTCGGCCAAAAACTCCCTTAAGCATTATAAAATATTCCCCAATGGAGTACAGGTAGGTCATCAATTGAATTTTGAAAAGCTAAAATACTAAAATTTCGGTCTAAAGTATTTAGGGCTTAATTAAACTTTAGCGTTTGAAGTTTAGTATTTTTGGGGTGAAACAAAAAAAATGACTTAATGAAAAGGTATATTATAGCTTTCTTTATACTTGTAAATCTAACTCCACTTAAGGCACAGATCGTAGATGACAAGCCAAAACTGGTCGTTGGGATCGTGGTAGATCAGATGAGGTATGATTATTTGACCCGGTTCTGGGATCAATTTTCTAATGATGGTTTTAAACGGTTGGTAAATGAAGGTTTTAATTTTAAGAACAACCATTTTAATTACGTGCCGACCTATACCGGCCCGGGACATGCTTCTATCTTTACCGGGGCAACGCCGGAGAATCATGGTATCATCAGCAATAGCTGGTATAATAAATTTGAAGATCAATTTGTCTATTGTGCCGGGGACCCTTCTTTTCAATCTGTAGGTACTACTACCAGGGCAGGAGAAATGTCTCCAAACCGTATGTTATCCACCACCTTTGGAGATGAGAACAGGCTGCATACACAAATGCAGGGCAAAACGATTGGAATAGCCCTGAAAGATCGAGGTGCTATATTACCCGCCGGTCATGCAGCAAATGCTGCCTACTGGTTTGTGGGAGGTAACGAAGCCAACTGGGTTACCAGTACTTACTATATGGAAGAATTGCCAAAATGGGTGCAGGATTTTAATGCTTCAGATATTGCTGAATCATACTTAAAAACCTGGGCGCCCTTGAAGAATATTGCCAGCTATCTGGAGAGTGGGAGTGACGAAAATAATTTTGAAGGAGGATTCAATGGTATGGAGAAGGCGTCTTTTCCATATGATCTTAAGGCTTTAGGTCCTCAAAACGGACAATATGAACTCATTAAAGCAACCCCCTTCGGGAATGACCTTACCGCAGAATTTGCCAAAGCGGCTATAAAGGGTGAATCTTTGGGGCAGGATGCAGTAACAGATGTGCTTACACTAAGTTTTTCCAGTACAGATTATGTAGGACATAATTTTGGAGTTAATTCGAAAGAGATCCAGGATACTTATCTCAGGCTTGACCTGGCGATTGCTGATTTTCTAAATTACCTGGATCAAACAGTAGGGGAGAATGAATATGTCGTTTTTTTAACGGCAGACCATGGGGCAGTAGAAGTTCCTTCTTATTTGAAATCTAAAAAGATTCCGGCGGGGAATTTTAGCGATTCGGAGCTAATCATGAAACTTGGTCAGTTTGTTAACGAGGAATTTAAATCTGAAGAGCTTATCGCAAACGTTTCCAACGGGCAGGTCTTTTTTAATTATTCTGAATTGCTAAAAAAAGATGTTGACGCTGGAGAATTACAAAGAAAGGTCGCCCATTTTCTTTTACAACAGGACAATATATCCCGGACGTTTACCCGGGATCAACTGCAGGCAGGAGCTTATCATGACGGTATCGCCAGTCTAATTGAAAATGGATTTAATCAAAAAAGAAGCGGGGATGTAGTCTATGTAATGGAGCCCGGATATATAGTTTATTCTGAAACCGGAACTACTCATGGGAGTGGGTTTTCATATGATACGCATGTGCCTTTAATATTTTTCGGGAAAGGCATAAAGAAGGGAAGTACATTTGAATTTTCTTCAATCCCGGATATAGCTCCAACTGTTTCTGCCTTATTAGGAATCTCCTTTCCTAATGCCGCAACAGGGAAGCCTCTACGAGCACTTTTAGAAAAATAATTTCAGGCTAATTTTTTTCGAATATTAGCCCAGCGCAATTTTCTTATAAAACGACCTTCATCTTGTGAAACGAGAAAAGGTCGTTTTTTCTTTTTCGCACGATAATAGCCAATGATATAATGCAAAAATGCGAAAGGATTCATCTTTAAAATTGCAAGTTTGGCCGAGGCGATAAGTGTAAGGACAAAGCCATATCTTAATCTATAGAAAGCTTCTCCCTGTTTGTATCCTGCATGCTCGTAATAGCTTATCCCGGTAGGTCTCAAATGTTTAACCAGGAGAGATTCATCAGTGATCACCTTCCAGCCGTGAAATCTGGCCAGTAATTCATCTGCAGTATCCCAGCCCATGGCAGGTTTTAATTCTCCAATCTGGATAAAACAATTTTTTCTGTAGGCTTTCAAGGCTCCTCTAATGTGATCTTTTCCGGTAAGATTTTCCGCTACCCATTTATTATCGCGCCGGATACTGCAAAAACCTCCCACCATCCCGGCTTTAGAATCGTTGCGAAAATGTTCAGCGACTTTTTCAAGATAGTTTTCAGGAAAGATGAGGTCTGCATCGAATTTACAAATGATGTCAAAGTCCTTATCAAGTTGATAGTAGCCTTTATAAAAAGCGTTGATCACTTTGCTGCCGGGGGCATGCTCTGTTGAAGATTCATTCTGTACCAGGCTGATGAACGGATATTGGGAAATAAATTCATTTACGATTGCCGCAGTAGTATCTGTAGAGCTGTCATCAACTACCACGATCTTATTTGGCAGCAGTGTCTGGGTTACCAGAGATTCCAGGGTTTGCGCTATGAAATCTGCTTCGTTATGTGCAGGGATAACAATGTTTATCTTCAATGCCGGCTCCATTATTTATGAGTAGCTAATATAGAATTTTAGATAGAAGAAGCTATTTTCTTTCTGCGTAAACTGCATAATAACGGGGAGTGAACTTCCTAAGCATAGGCCTGATCCCGATCTTATTTACCGGGTTGGTCCATTTCAGGGTCTTCTTGATTTTCCATCCAGACTTTTCAAAGAGCCAGTCGAATTGCCAGTCTTCAAATTCGTGATAATGGCGGTCCCAGGCATCAGTTTTGCTTCGGTATGCGGGAGAAAACCATAGTTTTAGGGGAACGCTGGCGATGATCTTTTCAGCTTTTATTTCTTTCAGGATATTATAAGGGGCAAGCAGGTGTTCGAAAATCTCGAATGCGGTAACTATATCATAGTCTTCCTGTGTTACAGCGGAAAAATCTTCATCCAGATCTTCCCCTTTAGTATTTGTAACTTCATATCCATGTTCCCTCATAATTTCAGAAAATGGATTATTGACGCCCAGGTCCAGCACTTTTGCCGGCGGAGGAAGCATTTCTTTTAAAAATTCTAAAGTTTTCCGGTAACGTTTTTCAGGAAAGCTATTCTCGTACATTTAGACCTGGTAAGTGATCGCATTAATATTCATTCCTGCACCAACGCTGGCGAACATTACAACATCTCCTTCTTCAAGTTTCTGCCCCTCTATTTTTCCGCGATTCACCAGGTCAAACAGTGTAGGTACCGTGGCCACACTACTATTGCCCAATTCATGGATCGTCATGGGCATTACCTTTTCTGGGGTGTCCATGCCATGTAATTTATAGAACCTGTTGATGATCGCATGATCCATTTTTTCATTTGCTTGATGAATGAACACCTTTTTTAGATCTTTAATGGTCTTGCCACTATTTTCCAGACAGACTTTCATTGCATCAGGAACATTTACCAATGCGAACTCATAGATCTTTCTTCCATGCATCTTTATATATTTCACTTCTTCAGGAGCATTATTATGATTGGATTTTCCAAAATAAATATATTCAGCTTCCTGAAAGGAATATGTGGCAGTCTCATGAGACAGAATACCGGCTTCCCCTTCTTTCGCCTCTAAAATTACTGCCCCGGCACCATCAGAAAAGATCATGGAATCACGATCATGCTTATCTACCACACGAGATAAGGCTTCGGCACCTATTACCAGACATTTCCTGGCCATACCTGCCTTAATGAAGGCCTGCGCCTGGATCAAACCTTCGATCCAGCCTGGACATCCAAAAAGAACATCATAAGCAACGCATTTAGGATTCTTGATTCTAAGGTGGGCTTTAACCCTGCTAGCCAGGCTGGGAACGGTATCACTTTGAATTGAGTTAGATTTTACATCTCCGTAATTATGAGCAACAATAATATAATCCAGGGTTTCAGGATCGATACCTGCACTTTCGATGGCCTTTTGGCTTGCGATCACCGCAATATCTGATGTGTTGAGGTTCTCGTCAAGATACCGTCTTTCCTCGATACCGGTAATGGCCTTGAATTTTCGAATTGTAGTTTCATTATCCTGGGGGAAATTTGAACCGTCGAGGTTATAGAACTCATGTTGGTCAAAGTCAGCATTCTTGGTTATTACATTTGGAATATAACTGCCCGTTCCCGTGATTTTACAATTCATTTGGCGCTTTTATTAATAAAGGTTACAATTTAAATAAATACAATTAATGACCTGTTAAAATATATAAATTTTTGGTCGAAAAAAAACCTGCCGGCTGACAGGTTTTAATTTCTATTACTATTGATAGATCTTAAGCTTCAGCATATTCTTCGGTAGGAGGACAGGTACACATTAAATTTCTATCTCCATAAGCTTCATCCACCCTGCGCACACTTGGCCAGAATTTATTATCATGTAAATGATCTAGCGGATACGCTGCTTTCTCCCTTGAATAAGGTAATTTCCATCCATCTGAGGTTAGCATGTGAATAGTATGTGGAGCGTTTTTCAGTACATTATTAGGTTCATCTGGGGTACATTCATTGATTTCCTTTCTAATAGAGATCAATGCTTCACAGAAGCGATCCAGTTCCGGTTTGCTCTCACTCTCTGTTGGTTCGATCATCATCGTCCCGGCAACCGGAAATGATACTGTAGGAGCATGGAAGCCGTAATCTATAAGTCGCTTGGCGATATCGGTTACTTCAATTCCCTGTTCTTTAAAAGGTCTGCAATCTATGATCATCTCATGCGCAGCACGTCCTCTTTCCCCTGAGTAAAGAGTTTTATAATGACCTTTAAGTCTTTCCTTGATATAGTTAGCATTAAGAATTGCATACTCGGTAGCTTTTTGAAGCCCTCCGGTTCCAAGCATTTTGATATATCCATAAGAGATAAGACATACCAGAGCCGATCCCCAGGGTGCTGAAGAAATAGCACCAATTGCTTTCTCTCCACCGGTCTTGATAACAGGATTCCCCGGTAAAAATGGTTTTAACTGTTCTGCCACGCAAATAGGTCCAACACCTGGTCCACCTCCTCCGTGTGGAATAGCGAAGGTTTTGTGTAGATTCAGGTGGCAAACATCTGCACCAATTCTTCCTGGGTTGGTCAATCCTACCTGGGCATTCATATTGGCACCATCCATATATACCTGCCCGCCATTCTCATGAATAATATTTGTGATCTCGCGAATTGCAGATTCGAATACACCGTGTGTCGATGGATAAGTGACCATTAAAGCCGCAAGATTATCCTTATATTTTAAGGCCTTTTCCCTAAGGTCTTCTACGTCGATATTTCCATTTTCAGACGCTTTGGTGACCACAACTTTCATTCCTGCCATCACAGCAGATGCAGGATTGGTTCCGTGAGCAGATGATGGGATAAGGCATACATTTCTATGTGCCTCGCCATTAGCTTCGTGATAAGCCCTTATCACCATTAGCCCGGCATATTCACCCTGTGCTCCTGAATTTGGTTGCAGGGAAGTGGCTGCAAAACCGGTGATCTCGGTAAGCTGGTGTTCAAGTTCTTTTAAAACGATCTGGTAACCTTCAGCCTGCTCTACCGGAACAAATGGATGTAAATTACCCCATTGTGGGTTACTTAGCGGAAGCATTTCTGAAGCGGCATTCAGCTTCATGGTACATGATCCCAGTGAGATCATGGAGTGATTTAGAGATAGATCTTTTCTCTCCAGTTTTTTGATATATCGCATCAATTCAGTTTCTGAATGATACAAATTGAAGACTTCATGGGTTAGAAATTCGGTTTTTCTTTCCAGGTTCGCCGGAATCGCAGTTCTATCACTAAGTGATTCGGTCTTTGAAGTTTCTTTTTTTGAAAGTTCAGCAAATACAGCAACGATAGCATTAAGATCGTCTATAGTAGTGGTTTCGTTTATAGAAATACATGCGCTGGATTCATCAGGATAAAAGAAATTAATCTCATGCTTTTCTGCGATCTTTTTTAATCTGGCTGTATCTGCCTCGATATGTAAAGTATCAAAGTAAGTAGAGTTTACTTGTTTAAACCCTAAATTGTTCAATTGCTCTTCTAAAGTAACTGCTGTAGCATGAACTGTGTTGGCTATGAATTCAAGGCCTTTTGGACCATGATAAACAGCGTACATTCCTGCCATTACAGCCAGTAATACCTGTGCGGTACAAATATTAGAAGTTGCTTTGTCTCTTTTTATATGCTGCTCTCTTGTTTGAAGCGCCATTCTAAGGGCGTTATTGCCATCAAGGTCTTTGGTTAGGCCAATGATCCTTCCCGGGAGCGTTCGTTTATACTCTTCTTTGGTTGCGAAGAAAGCAGCATGTGGTCCTCCATATCCCAATGGGATTCCAAATCGCTGCGTGGTTCCTACTACAACATCTACGCCTAATTCTCCAGGAGCCTGCAGTTTAACGAGACTTAGAATATCTGCAGCAAAGGCTGTTTTAATGTTCGAGTTTTTACAGTTTTCAACAAATTCTGCGTAGTCAAAGATTTGCCCGAATTTACCCGGATATTGTACCAAAGCACCAAAATAATCTTCAGAGAAATCGAACTGTTCATGATCACCCACAATCATGTCGATACCCAGGAAATTAGCCCTGGTTTCCATTAAAGAAATGGTTTGAGGTAGTACCTGTTGAGAAACGAAAAATTTATTTACCTCATTTTTCTTTTGTTTACGATCTCGCACCGCATGCATTAAAGCCATTGCTTCAGCTGCTGCAGTAGATTCATCAAGAAGAGATGCATTAGCAATTTCCATCCCGGTAAGGTCACTAACCATGGTCTGGAAATTTAAAAGGGCTTCAAGTCTTCCCTGAGCTATCTCTGCCTGGTAAGGAGTATAGGCAGTGTACCATCCTGGATTTTCAAGAATGTTACGCTGAATCACTGCAGGCAATATCGCCTGGTGGTATCCTAGGCCTATATATGTTTTGAAAACCTTATTCTTTTCAGACAGTTTCTTGATATGCTCTGCATATTGATTTTCGCTCATCGCCTTTGGCAGATTTAGCGGGCTGTGCAAACGAATATCGTCTGGTAGGGTTTCGTAAATTAATTGCTCAATAGACTCTACGCCTATAGTATCCAGCATTTCGTCAAGATTTTCTGCTTTAGGACCTATGTGACGTAGTGCGAAAGAATCTGTTCTCATTAGAATAAATAGTTGTGTTTTCGTGCTGCGAAAATACATAAAATCAATCTAATTTTTTAGAGTTTAGCACTATACAGTTGTTAAGATTTTTCGGGCTAAAAATTCTCTATTATTTTATATGTAATTTCGTGAAATGAAGTATTTAAAGAATGCTTTTGATCTCTATCTGAACAGTAGTCTGCATGTTTCACTAGCGGTGGTGTCTCTTACCCTTATTACCTATATTGAACAGGATATGGAAATCAATGCAGATCTGCTTGCATTTATATTCTTTGCCTCGGTAACCGGCTATAATTTTGTGAAATATGCCGGGATCGCGAAACTACATCATCTTAGCCTTGCTGCAAATCTCAGATTCATTCAGTTGTTTTCCCTTGGTTGTTTTGTATGTATGCTCTATTTTACTTTTAAATTGAATCTGGCAACTCTTATTGCAACTGCTATTTTGGGACTCTTTACATTATTTTATGCCACGCCGGTTTTAGGTGTGGGTAAAAATCTAAGAAGTCTTCCCGGGATCAAAATTTTTATTATAGCGATGGTTTGGGCTGGAAGTACAGTATTGCTGCCGCTAATTAATGCATATGAAGTATTAGGTACAGATCGTCTGGTAGATTTTATACAGCGATTATTACTTGTTCTCGTCCTAACGCTTCCTTTTGAAATAAGAGATGTAGATTATGACAACGAAAAATTAGGTACCATACCTCAAAAGATTGGAATAGGAAATACCAAGATCTTTGGCAGCATTCTTCTGCTATTGGTTTTAGCTTCTGAACTTTTTCAGAAAACCTTTAGTGCAGCTGCATTTCTGGCTTTATTTGTAATCACACTGGTGATGTTATTTATGCTCTGGAATTCGAGGAGAGCACAAGGGAAATATTTTGCTTCTTTCTGGGTGGAATCACTACCTATCCTGTATTTAAGCGTGTATTTACTGCTTAACGACGTTCTTCCGCATATTCTTTTTTGATCTGTTCCCGCCATTGCTGCTTATTCTCTTCAGGGCAGGTCTCAATCTTAGATCTATTAACCAGATTAGTGAGTTTAGAATTGCGAGCAGATAATTTTCTACAGGTTTTACAGATGGCTAAATGAAACATTAGCTTGGCCTTTTCTAACAGACTTGCCTCTTCATATTGCGCTTTATTACAGCATTCAGCAGCATCTGAACAATCAATTAGAAAGAACTTATTTTTTTCACTCATAATTAGAACCAATTTTTTTCCAGACAGGCAGCTAAGGCTGTTCTGGCCCTGTGAATAATGACCCAAAGGTTAGACGGCGTGATATTAAATTCATTACAAATAGCTTCGGTATCTGCACCATCGATTGTTTTTCGTTTAAAGATCTGCGCATGCTTCTCGTTAATGCTGTCCAGGCATTCTAAAATAGCCAGGCCTAACTCATTATTCTCCATTTCATCTTCGGCAGTTTTATCAAATTGATCTGCTACCTGCTCTTCCAGCCATTCTCCTTCATTATAATCATCAGAATAATTGATCTTAACTTCCGCTTTTCCTTTTCTGCTGTTTATCTTACGGTAGTAATCTATGATTTTTCTTTTTAAGATCGAAATAAGCCATGTGCGTTCACTGGCTTCCCCCTTAAAATATTTGGCCGATTTAAGAGCTGCCAGGAACGTTTCGGAAATAAGATCATTCGCTACCTCACGATTGTTAACACGAACAATCGTATAATTAAACAGGTAGTCTGAATATCTGTCGACCCATTTGTTAGGATCGAGTTCGTTAGCTGACATTATCTAGATTTCATCGGTTCTACTCAAAAGTAGCAAAAGAATGATTACTAAAAGTTATAGAAAAGATAAGATTTAAGATTGAATCAGCCTATATTCCCCAACTACTTTGCGATCAAACCGGCTCTCCTAAGCAATGCGTCTGGTTTGGGTTCCTGTCCTCTAAATCTTTTGTAAAGTTCCATAGGATGTTCTGTTCCTCCTTTAGATAGGATGTTTTCCCTGAATTTATCAGCAATATCTTTACTGAAAATTCCGTGCTCGGTAAAACACTCGAAGGTGTCCGCATCAAGAACTTCGGCCCATTTATAGGAATAGTATCCGGCAGAATAGCCTCCCTGGAAAATATGAGAGAACGCGGTGCTCATACAATTTGTTGGAACATCGGGAAATAGTTTCGTGGGCTCAAAAGCTTTTACTTCATGCGCTTTTACATCTTTTATCTCTGTTGGGTCTATGGCATGCCAGCTAAGATCAAGCATTCCAAAACTCAACTGTCTCAATGTAGCCATACCTTCCAGAAAATTCGAAGATTCTTTGATCTTCTCAATATATTCCTGCGGGATCGCCTCACCTGTTTTATAATGTGTAGCAAACAATTGTAGTGATTCTTTCTCGTAACACCAGTTCTCTAAAACCTGACTCGGTAATTCAACAAAGTCCCAGTAAACATTTGCGCCCGAAAGACTCGGGTAGGTGGTATTTGCGAGCATACCATGTAAAGCATGACCAAATTCGTGGAACAGAGTTGTAACTTCATTGAAAGTTAACAAAGAGGGTTCTTTTTCGGTAGGTTTAGTGAAGTTGCAAACTATAGAAATATGGGGTCGTTCGTTCTCTCCGTCCTGTTCATATTGTTGCTTATAAATAGTCATCCATGCACCATCACGTTTGCCGGGGCGGGGATGAAAATCTGCATAGAGCAAAGCAACTTCTTCGTCATTGTCGTTTGTAACCCGGTATGTTTTTACATCCTCATGGTATTTATCAATATCAAAAACTTCTTTAAAATTGAGGCTATATAATTTTTGAGATACGTTGAATACACCATCGATCACGTTCTCAAGTCTGAAATATGGTTTTAATTTTTCATCATCCAGATTGAATAATTTTTGTTTGAGTTTCTCACTATAGTAAGCCGAATCCCATTTTTGTAACTGGTCTATACCATCAAGTTCTTTTGCAAAATTTTCAAGCTCTTTAAATTCTCTTTGTGCTGCCGGTTTCGCCTTATCCAACATTTCATTCAAAAAAGAATCCACCTTTTCCGGGGTTTCAGCCATACGCTCTTCAAGTACAAAATGAGCATGGGTGTCAAAACCAAGTAATTTTGCTCTCTGAAATCTAAGTTTCGCGATCTGCAAAACATTCTCTTGATTATCTAACTTATCATTCTGGAATCCCCGGGCGCCAAAGGCGAGCGAAAGCTCTTTTCTAAGTTCCCTGTCTTCGGCATATTTCATGAATGGTATGTAACTTGGATATTCCAGGGTAAAAATCCATCCTTCTTTGTTTTTGGACCTTGCTAGAGATCGGGCTTCTTCTTTAAAAGATTCTGGTAGGCCCTTTAACCGGGTTTCATCTGTTACCAATAACTCGTAGCGATTGGTCTCAGCGAGGATGTTTTCTCCAAATTTAAGTTTTAGCTGGGCGAGCTTTTTGTCTATTTCCCGTAATTCTGATTGCTTTTCATCGGGCAAATTAGCCCCATTCCGTGTGAAGGCTTTGTATTTTTTTTCAAGAAGTGTTGTTTGTTCTTTATTTAAAGTAATGGTCTCTTTATTTTTCCAGACTGTTCGAATCCTGGCAAAAAGCTCTTTATTTAATATTACATCATTTTTAAATTCAGAAAGAATAGGGGATACTTCCTGCGCGATCTTTTGAATTTCTTCATTGGTTTCAGCCGAATTGATATTAAAGAAAATACTTGTGATCCGGTCAAGTTTTTTGCCTGAATATTCCAATGCCTCGACCGTATTGCTAAAAGTTGGTTTCTCTTTGGAATGAATAATTTCTTGAATTTCCTCTTTTGCCCGTTCTACCGCCTGTAAAATCGCGGGTTTATAATCTTTAGTGTTGATCTTTGAAAACGGAGCATATTCGAATTCTGATAGTAGTATATTCTGAGATTCCATAAGTAATTCAATTAACGCTATTGGTAAAATATATTAACGTATATGTATGATTCAATAAAATTTTAACTATTTTGGCAAAAATATAAAGGTTGATTTAACAAAATATTTTCAGAGTAATAAGAAAAAGTAGTTTACGAAGTTCTGGTTTTATATTTAGAATGGTTAATAAATAATAAGTACAGATTTACGAAGTATACTGCTTAGAGACCGCAATCGCGGTCTCTTTTATTTTTTAACCGAATTTGCACCTTCTATCACCTTCTGTTTTAAACCTTCCTTGTACAAAAGTATTTTATCCAGGATACATTTATCGGTAGATCCTATAATCTGCGCCGCTAGTATTCCGGCATTTTTAGCACCATCCAGGGCAACCGTGGCTACCGGAACGCCTCCCGGCATTTGCAGAATAGAAAGCACGGAATCCCAGCCATCTATAGAATTTCTTGATTTTACCGGTACTCCAATAACCGGGAGAGGAGACATTGAGGCTACCATTCCTGGTAAATGAGCCGCACCTCCTGCGCCTGCTATTATTACCTGAATTCCGTTTTTGTGAGCATTCTTGCTAAAATCAAATAGTTTTTCGGGAGTGCGATGGGCAGAGACTATATCTACTTCCACTTCTATATCAAATCCTTTTAGAATATCTATGGCTTCCTGCATTACAGGGAGGTCACTTGTGCTACCCATTATAACTGCTACTTTTCCCATACTAATTTATTTTTTGCTAATTACTTTAATACTGTTTTTAACCTGTTCTGCAACTTTCCTGGCTTTTGCCAGATCTTTGTCTACAATAGTTACATGTCCCATTTTTCTGAAAGGTCTGGTAATCTTTTTGCCGTAAATGTGAGGTGTCACCCCATCCATTTTCATTATTTCTTCAATATTTTGATATTGTACCTCTCCTTCATGCCCTTCAGCTCCCACTAAATTTACCATAATTCCGCCTACTTTACTATCTGTATTTCCCAGGGGGAGATCAAGAATAGCTCTTATATGCTGTTCAAATTGATTGGTAAACGAAGCTTCAATACTGTAATGACCACTATTGTGTGGTCTGGGTGCCACTTCATTAACCAGGATCTGGTTATCTTCGGTTTGAAACATTTCTACAGCAAGCAAACCAACGTGCTGGAATGCTTCAGAAACCTTTTCTGCCAGGTTTCTTGCTTTTTCAGCGATCTCTTTATTTATCCTGGCCGGGCAAATAACATATTCTACCTGGTTGGCGGTAGGATGGAATTCCATTTCTACAACCGGGTAAGTTTTAACTTCCCCCGATGGATTTCTTGCTACAATAACTGCAAGTTCATTCTTAAAAGGAATTAATTTCTCAGCGATGCATTCTCCTTTACTTAAATTATTCAGGTTTTTCTCATGCTTAATTACCGATACGCCTTTACCGTCATATCCCCCGGTGGCACTTTTCCATACAAATGGAATTTTTACTGCTCCTTTGCTAACGGCCGTTTTAAGGTCATCCAGATCCTGGAACACTTCAAAACCTGCGGTAGGAATATCATTTTCCCTGTAGAATTTTTTCTGGGTAGCCTTATTCTGGATCTTTTCAAGTGTGTCTGCAGCTGGAAAGGTTTTTATTCCCTCAGATTCAAGTTGCTTCAGCGCTTCAATATTTACCCCTTCAATTTCAAAGGTGACCACGTTTGCCCTTCGGCCAAAATTAAGAACAGTATCATAATCCATCAGGTCTCCCTGTTCAAAATAATTACTGGATATCTTACTTGGTGCTTCTGCACTGGGATCCAGTACCAGGGTTTGTATGTCATATTTTCTAGTTTCATACAACATCATTTTTCCTAATTGCCCGCCTCCGAGAATAGCAAGTTTAAAGTCTGAAGAGAAATAGTTTACCATAAATTCAATAGCCTTTTCGCAAAAATAACTTATTCGAAATTCCTGCCATACATATTCGATAAGAAATCGGGCTGTTGGGCTTATAGAGATTCCTTATCTTTGCCACTTAAAATTTCTCAATTTTGATAAAACTACATGATCTTGAATTCGAGCCATATATTTCTGAAGAAGAAATCACTCGGGCGATAGAGAGAATTTCAGAAGAATTAAACAAGGAGTATGCAGGCCAGAAGCCCGTGTTCATTGGAGTTCTTAATGGTTCTTTTATGTTTGCTTCAGAAGTCATCAAGAGATTTAAAAGTGATTGTGAGGTTAGTTTTGTGAAAATGGGTTCCTATGAGGGTACTCAAACTACAGGTGATGTAAAAACGCTTGTAGGATTGAATCAGGATCTAAAAGGGAGGCAGGTTGTATTACTTGAAGATATAGTAGATACCGGTAATACATTGGTTGAAATAGACCAGATCTTAAAAAAGGCTGAAGTAGCTAGCTATAAAGTAGCTACTTTATTTTACAAGCCTGAAGCTTATAAAAAAGAGGTCCCGGTACAGATCAAAGGAATTGAAATTCCAAATAAATTTATTGTGGGATTTGGACTGGACTATGATGGTTTAGGCCGTAATCTTACGCAGGTATATAAACGCAAAGAAAAAACAATGACAAACTTAGTATTGTTTGGTCCTCCGGGCGCAGGCAAAGGTACTCAGGCAACAATTCTTAAAGACAAGTATAATCTAATTCATATTTCCACCGGTGATGTCTTCAGGTTCAATATTAAAAATCAAACCCCTTTAGGTTTAAGTGCGAAATCCTATATGGACAAAGGCCAGCTGGTGCCAGATGAGGTCACCATCAATATGCTGAATGCTGAGGTTGAAAAAAACGACGGTGCTAATGGGTTCATTTTTGACGGATTTCCAAGAACTGAAGCACAGGCCGAAGCACTAAGTACTTACCTGGAATCCAGAGGGACTGAAGTTCATGCCATGATCGCACTGGAGGTTGAAGATGAAATCCTGGTGGAGCGTTTACTGGAAAGAGGTAAAACCTCGGGAAGACCAGATGATGCGGATGAGGCGGTAATTAGAAACCGAATCAAAGTTTATTATAATGAAACTGCCATACTGAAGAACTATTATCAAAAACAGGATAAGTATTACGGGGTTGATGGTGTTGGCAGTATTAAGGAGATCACAGAGCGACTTAGTGATGTGATCGACGAACTAATGAAATAAATTAAGAAATGACTGAAGGGAATTTTGTTGACTATGTGAAAATTCATGTTTTTTCCGGAAAAGGAGGGAAGGGCTCTGCTCATTTACACCGGGAAAAATATATTACAAAGGGTGGACCTGATGGTGGAGATGGCGGTCGTGGAGGCCATGTAATTGTAAAGGGAAACAAAAATCTTTGGACATTATTTCATTTGAAGTTCAAGCGCCACGTAAAAGCTGAACATGGTGGTAATGGAAGTAAACAAAGAAGCTCTGGTTCTCAGGGAGCAGATGAATATATCGAGGTTCCTTTAGGTACGGTAATTCGTGATTCTGAAACCAACGAGATCATCAAGGAGATCACAGAAGATGGACAGGAATTCATCGTTGCAGAAGGTGGTAAAGGTGGTTTAGGGAACTGGCATTTTAAAAGTTCCACTAATCAAACCCCGCGTTATGCCCAGCCGGGTATAGACGGCCAGCAGGTGGATATCACTTTAGAATTAAAAGTTCTTGCCGATGTAGGTTTGGTTGGGTTTCCCAATGCCGGGAAATCTACATTACTTTCGGTAATTACTGCTGCGAAACCAAAGATTGCTAACTATGAGTTTACTACGCTGAAACCTAATCTGGGAATCGTGGAATATCGTGATTTCAAAACATTCGTGGTAGCCGATATTCCGGGTATAATAGAAGGTGCTGCAGAAGGTAAAGGGCTTGGGCATAGATTCCTGCGACATATAGAACGGAACTCAACTTTATTGTTCCTTATTCCGGCAGACGCAAAAGATATAAAAAAGCAATATGATATACTGTTAGACGAATTGAAGCGGTATAATCCGGAATTGATGGATAAGGACCGGCTTATTGCGATCTCAAAAAGCGACCTCTTAGATGAGGAGCTTAGAGCAGAAATGAAACAGGAGCTCGATAAGGAGTTTGAGCTGCCATATATTTTTATTTCTTCTGTAGCCCAGATGGGAATTACAGAACTTAAAGATAAGTTGTGGCAAATGCTGAATAAGGAGCCTGTTTAAATCCTGTTAAACCTATAAATTTTCGAACTGATTTTGCTTATTTTTAGTAAAACTCAGTTTATGAAATTCTCCAAATACTTTATTTTATTAATATTCATTACTGCCTGTAATTCACCACGGGCAGTATATGACTATGATCAAAAAGCCAATTTTGATCAATTTTCAAAGTATGCAATCTATCCAGACCTACAATCGGGCTTGAGTCAGCTTGATGAATCCCGGCTTTTGGAAAGCCTAAAATCAAGTCTTCAGCAGAAAGGACTCAATTCCTCTGAAGATCCCGAATTGTACATAAATATTTATACCCAGAGATTTGAACAGGACAATCGTAGTCGCGTCGGGGTTGGTATTGGTGGTGGTGGAGGCAACGTTGGTGTTGGAGTCTCCGGAGGGCTTCCTATTGGCCAAATGGATACATATATTAAACTAACTTTTGATTTTATTAATGTTGCAGATGATATGCTGGTATGGCAGGCAGAAGTGGAAAGTAGTTTTGACCTCAATGCTTCTCCTGAGAAAAGGCAAGAAAAGTTTGACAAAATTGTTTCCAAGGCACTTGAAGGTTACCCTCCTAAGAAGTAATTATTCAAAAATTGAAAAAGCCCTGCAAACTGCAGGGCTTTTTCAATTGGTTAGTTGATATAATTAAATGATCTAGTTTTCTTCCTGATCATCTAAATCTTCCTCATCCATATCAGAATTTTTCATTTCTGTTTCAGCGCTGGAAGGTTTACGGTTAGATACCACAAACACACTTCTTCTATTTTTGGCATACTGGGCTTCTGTACACATATTAGGTTTAGTACAGTCATTAACCGGCCTGCTCTCACCATAACCTTCAGAAGTTAATCTTCCTTTATCAATACCATTTTCAACAAGATAATTAACCGTAGAAGCCGCTCTTCTCTTAGAAAGCTCCATGTTGTATTTATCAGATCCTCTTGCATCTGCATGAGACTCTACTTTTACATTGATATTTGGATATTTATTCATGTAAGTAACTACTGAATCCAGTACTGGTTTAGATTCTGGCTTGATAGTCGCCTTATCAAAATCAAAGTATATTTTACTTCCATCTATTGCAATCACATCCTGTCCGCTTGTTTCGTCAGTCACGGTTGGAGCCTGGATGATCTCATTCTCCTCACGCGTGAATTGGTAAAGATTATCTGTTCCTCTTCTGTTAGAAGCGAAGAATCCCATTTCATCTTTTTCTTTGATCACGAAAGCGAAATCATCGTTACCTCCATTTATAGAGGCTCCAAGATTTTCTACTTCTGTAAAATCACCTTCAGTTCTGAAGATATCAAGATTACCAAATCCCTGGTGACCATCAGAGGTGAAATAAAGTACATTTTCATCGCTAATAAAAGGGAACTGTTCTCTATGAGCTGTATTTACAGCAGGTCCCAGATTTCTAGGTGTGCCATAAGTGCCATCCTCATTAATATCTACAACGTAGATATCGAAAGATCCGCTACCACCTGGCATATCGCTGGAAAAGTATAATTTCGAGCCATCAGCACTAAGGCTTGGGTGCTCCACAGAATATTCATCGCTGCTAAATGGCAGTTTTTGAACATTGGTCCAGTTTCCGTCAACGTTTTCGGCACGGTAAAGACTTATGTGTGCAACACGCACATCATTTTCGTTCTTTACTCTGTCCTCGTTGGTTCTGTCAAAAAACATCACTTTCCCGTCCTGGCTAAACGTAGCTGAACTTTCATGCTCATCTGTATTGATCACATTAGAGAAAAGTACAATGTCTGTCATCTCACCTTCTTCGCTCATCTTGGCGCTGTAAAGGTCCAGTGTTGGAAGTTTATTCCATGGATAAACCGGGCGTTCCTGATTTCTGGTAGAAGCAAATGCAACGCGCTCTCCATAAAATCCAATACCGAAATCTGAAGATGACTGGTTGTTCATAACCTGGTCATATTTGAATTTGTGAGGAACCATTGTGTCCAGTTCACTTACAAACTTTTCGTGATCCCAGTTTTCACCGGTAAGCTCATTCATCAAATCATTTGCCTTAACATAATTTCCTTGTGCCATTAAAGCATGCGCAAATCTAAATTGATATTCCGGTGCTATGGCGCCTTCATGACGAAGGAATAATAACTCATACACTTCAGCAGCATTTTTCATCTGATTAGTGTAGAAATAGGAGTCTCCAAGATTTTGAAGAACTTCCTGGGTTTTATTATTTACTTTCTCATAAGCATCGGCTGCATCTATATAAGCGGCCTGCGCAAAGAACTTATTACCATCTCTGATATCAGACTTTTGTCCAAAAGCAGTGATGCTTATAAAAATTATTAAAAGTGTACTATATATATTTTTCATGTGTATCTGGTTTTAGAAGAATCTAGGTGATTTGTCGTATCCTTTGTTAAGCCCGAATAAATCAAGATCAAATAAAAGCATGATCTCGTGTGATCCATCGTTACTCAAATCATAGGTAGGATAATCATAAGCGTACCCGATTCTAAGACCAGGAGTTACCCTAAAGTTTATCAAACCTGTTACAGTTTCATCGAATCTGTATCCTAGACCGGCTTCCAGTCTGTCGTACAACAATACGTTCGCATTTACGTCAACTGAAAGTGGAGCTCCTTTAACACCTCTTAGCATTGTAGAAGGTTTAAGTTTGAAGTTTTCACTTAGGTTAAATACGTAACCACCAGTTAGGTAATAATGCACCTCTTCAACACCCCGATCTCTTAACAACTGACTGTTATCAAGGTGATCTGAGGTTAAAAGGTTTGGAGCTGATATACCTAAATAGTGATTCTCGCCAAACCAGAATGCACCTACTCCAAATACCGGGAATATTTCACTGGTGTTTTCAAAAGCAGGATCATTAGGATCATTAAGATTTAATCCAGAAAGGTTAGCGTCAAATGTGGTTAGACCGGCCTTGGCACCAAATGAAAGATTGGTGTTTTCTCCAGTTGGGATCACGTATGCAAAATCTGCGGTAATGTTATTTGATTTCTCAACATTTCCTATTTCATCGTGCACTACGGTTAACCCTAATTCAACGCGTTCACTAATAGGAGTGTGGGCGAAGAAGTTGAGGGTGCGTGGTGCACCGTCAACATCTGTCCATTGCATTCTGTAAATACCTCCGAAATTCAACATTCCCGGATCGTCTGTTGCATATGCAGGATTCACCATACTCATGTTATACATATACTGAGTGAATAATGGATCTTGCTGGGCAATACCTTTTATAGAAAAAAGGATAATGCCTGCGAATAATAAATATTTTGTGATTATTTTTTTCATTTCGTTGTCTTATTTATCCTTATTATCTACTTAAGTATACGGTTCCTCTTCTAGGCGCAGTAATGCCATCATTAAAGTTGATATAGTAGAAGTATGCTCCAACTGGTAGTAGATCACTACCTAAAGATCCTTCAGTACTATAGCCGTCCCAGTCTGGGGAATTGGCATTTCCTTTGAATACCACATCACCAAATCTATTACGTATTTCAATTGTATAATTAGGATATAAATTCCTGATGTTTCTTGGCTCAAACCTGTCATTTATGTTATCGCCATTAGGAGAAAAACCTTCAGGGATAAATAATTCGCAATTTGGCCCACCAATATTCACTTCTACACCTAATCTAACAGAGCTCTCACAACCAGTGCTATCATCCAGTAAAGTCGCATAATAAGTAACACCATCCTGTAGAGGTGTTCCTTCTGCTAAGGAGTTGTCTCCATCTGTAGTATCATACCAGGTAATAGTCCCGGTTTCATTTATCTCAGCAGTTAGATCTGCAACTGTTGGATCATCAAATGCACAGAACTCCAAAGTGGTATTGCTAACTGTAGGTGTTGGTGCATCGCCGATAACAACAGAAAATGCGGTGGCATCAGATTCACAACTATTTTCATCAAGTCTCTGGGTTACATAATAAGTGCCAGTCATCAGGATTTCATCTGCCATTACCATCATGGTAAGTTCAGCATCTGAATAGAAAGTTAGATTAGTTCCCGTAGCAGTAAGATTTGCTGCGTTTGCATCATCTGTAGCACAGAAGCTAAATGGAGCGTTTTCTACAGTTGGCGCGTCTGGAGCATCTGAAATAGTTATCGCAAGCTCTGCAGTATCCTCTCCACAATCGTTGATCGCGGCCACGGTATATATGATTACATAATCTCCCGCAGTCAAGGCTGAAGGATCAAGCAATCCGCCAGCAATAATATCTCCAGTACTCTGGAAAGTATACTCACCCCCAGCGTCACCGTCAGATGTGTAGACAGAAAGATCGATTTCTGCGCTATTTTTACAGGTTTCAGGAATTGTTTTGTCCTGTCCTGCGTATGCAGATTCTGTAACTGTTATAGTAAAATCTTCAGAAGCTTCACCTTCAGTACATTCAGAAGAGTCATCAAGAACATAAGTGATTGTGTAAGATCCCGGATCTAGAGAAGAAGGACTGAAAATACCATTTTCGTAACCTTCAAATCTACCATTAGTGTTTGCGTCATCTGCAAGGAAATCAAACAGATTCACATCATCAGCATTTTGACAGATTGGATCTGGATCATCAATCTCATCGATTTCAGCTGGAATTGCATCAAAAACGTTAATTGTTAAGGATACGCTTGATCTGCAGCTTCCATTTGTTAGCGAATATTCAGTAGTGAATTCGCTCTGCTCTGGATTAGAATTGTATTGATTAATTAATTGCTGAATAGTTGGGTTAAAAGTTCCTGTTCTTGCTACTCCAGCGTCTAAGAGATTAAGGTAGAAATTTCTAACCGCTGTTGTGTTAGGAAACATGTCATCTACATCTAATCTGCATACTTCAGCACTATTTGGAGTGCCTGCATTAACAGAAGCATCTACTGTAATGATGAAGGTTGTGGAATCACTACTTCCTTCTTCAACACATTCTGCCGAATCATCTACAGAGTAAGTGATCTCGTATCCGTTAGTATTTGGGCCAATAGTACTGTCAAACATATTGTCTGTCACACCCGGACCTGAAAAGGTGCCACCTGGCACTGTATTTTCTCCATAAAAATCTTCAAGGTCTATCATGCCTTCAGATTCACAAACTCTCTGATCGTCTATAGTGCCGGCATTAGCTTCTTTTTGATTTGTAATGGTAATTGAAATATTTACCATTCCGGTTTCACAAAGGCTTGTTGAAGGAGAGAAATATGAAAAATTAAATGTTTCATCCCCGTTATTTGCAGAATTAATATAGTCTACCAGCCTTTGTCCCTCAGCCGCATCTGCTAAGTCAAAGCCATTTGGATCAACATCTGTAATTCCTGCGGTATTCAGTAAAGTAAGAATATATGCAGAAGCAGCATCGAAATCTGTAATAAGATCTTGTGCCTCTATGATACATAACTCTTCGTTAATCGAGCCGTCTACAGCATTTTCAATCACCTCTATAGTGAAAGTTGTAGAGGCACTTCCTGTGGTACAGGGTGCAGTGTCGCTTACAGTGTAAGTGATGGTATAAGTACCAGCTCCAATTGAAGGATCGAATTCATTATCTGAAACTCCTTCGCCGGTAAAAACACCTCCGGAGTTAGCGTCTGGATCGTTATTGTCTAAGGACTCCAGATCAATCTTATCTTCATCGCTGCATACATTTTCTATATCCTCAAAATCTCCGGCATTGGCTGGAGTTTCTTCAACTATTCTTGCGGTAAGGGTTACTGAGTTTGTACAATCATCTTCTCCAATAGTATAGGTGGTAGAGAAATCTCCCAGGCCATCTGCATCATTTCTATATCTATCGATAATTTGATTGATGGTTGGATTAAAAGTTCCATCTTTAGGAACTCCCGCAGATAGCAAACTCAAATAATATTGTTTAACCTTTCCGCGATTATTCTGGAAAGTAGCCTGAACGTCCTGTTCGCAAATTACACCGATATTGTCTGATCCTGCATTTGGTGGAGTACATTCATTAACAGTAACAGTTACCGTTGCTCTATCCTCACAAAGTCCATTGTCTACAATATAAGTATATTCACCAGGAGTGTCTGTGCCAACAGTGAAAGTGCCGTCTCCCTTATCCCAGTTTCCACCGGTGTCTGGATCGCCATTTAAGTAATCAATAAGGTTTACGGTTCCATCATCACTTGATAATTCTGCATTACCGTCTTCACCTGCATCGGGATCCTCGACTACTGTCAGGGATAGGTCTACATCATCTTCACAACCTTCTGGAGTTGTAAATGTTGCTATTGTACTAAAAGTCTGAGTTGGATTGCTAGCGTAACTTTGAGTAATACTCTGTATGGATGGATTAAAGCTTACTTGGGATGGAAGATCACGATCGTCTACCAGGCTCAGAAATACCTCTGTAGGACTTTCACCTGAATTCAATCTGCTTTCAAGATCTTTCTGACAAAGGGTAAGTCCTATATCTGACCCCGCATCGAAAGTAATAATAGTAACGACCACAGAGGTTCTTTCAGATTCGCACGGAGGAAAAATACTATTACGCTCATTTACTATTTGAGATACGAAATAATCTTCACCATCAATTAATTGCACGTCATCTGCCAAAGGAGTGCTCGAGGTAGCACTTCGATACCATCTAAAAGCTTGAAAATCAGGTTCACTTGATGAAGCTTTTAAATCTCCAACGGTTGCGCCCTCACACAAAAATTGAGGATTCTCTGCCGTTGGTTTTGGAGACTGCACTACGTCTATTCCAACAGCTACTCGTCTGGATGGGCAATCTGAAGAATTATCTGGTGTATTACCTACAAAATAACTTTCACCATCTGTTAAAGGAGCATCGTAATCTGAAATTTCGGAATCCCCAAATTGATTTTCATAAATTTTGAGGGTATAATCTGCATCAGAATTAAATAGTCCTAATAAGTCGTTTCCACTAAATTCAGAAGATTCACAAGGAGTTATTGTAAAGCCCTCCTGACTATTAGTTACTGTATT
Source organism: Christiangramia sp. (assembly GCA_041580575.1). Lineage (GTDB taxonomy): Bacteria > Bacteroidota > Bacteroidia > Flavobacteriales > Flavobacteriaceae > Christiangramia. Next base: position 12,476 of record JBFGDP010000003.1, on the reverse strand, counting down.
AGTAGGCTTTGGGCCAGCATTAACTGTCACCATAACCGGTACTCTGGAACAACTTGAATCAGAGGAACTACCTACATAATAAGTAGTGCCATTAGTTAAAAGTTCTTCACGATTGTAGGGATCTGTATCATTTACCCTATCAGCAGTTTCGTAAATTTCAACATCAGTACCTGTTATTACCCCGTCGTCGATAAGATCCTGGATGGTCTCTAAATAACAGTAGGATTGTTGGTTGCCGGCTGTTCCGGAGTCTTCATCGTTAACGGTAGCGCATTGTCCATATGAGGACAAACTACCAACAAATAAAATAAAGGCAAAAAGGAACCAGTTATGTCCCTTCCTCCCGAAAGTAAAATTTTGCATAGGCTAGGTGTTAAATTCAAAATTAGTATTTGGTTAAAACTCTTTAAAAGTTGCACAAATATTAAAATAATATTTAATATGCGGAGTTGTTTTAAGAAACATCTTAACAATAAACTCCTGGGGCCTCAAGATTACTGGTAAACAAGTGTTTGGGCTTTCTAAATTTATAAAAATTTTATTTATGTTAATAAACTTTTCAAGGCTGCTTGGTATTTTATGTCTCTTCAGCGCCAGCATTATGGCACAACCATCCATAAATTCTGCTGAAAAGCTACTCAAAAATGGGGAAATTGAGGAGGCAAAACAAATTTTTGTTCAGTATAAAGAGAGCCCGGTGGCGATGGAATATCTGGGCGATATTTCCTGTTTCAAAAGAAATTGGGATGAAGCTATAAAATATTATCAATTCCTTGTAGAGATGAATCCCGATAATGCCATGTATAATTTCAAATTAGGCGGGGCGATGGGAATGAAGGCATACTACGGCTCTAGGGTGCAGGCTGCATTACTTATTAATGAGGTGAAAAAATATCTTAAAACAGCTGCAGAGCTGGATCCTACTCACCTTGAATCACGTAGGGCCCTTGTAGAGCTCTATATGCAAATCCCCGGGTTTTTAGGGGGCAGTCAAACAATCGCTGAGAGCTATGCATCAGACCTTGGCCAGTTAAATCAATTGGATGCTCTTCTTGCTCAGGCATATATCTATAAAGTTCAGGATTTTAAGAAGCTGGCGAAAATCAAATATGAAGAGGCTATTAGATTAGCGGGGCGAAAACCCGGCTTAATTACTCGAAATTATCTCAAATATGAATTAGGAGAAGCTTCTGCCGTTTATAAAATAGAGCTCAAAGCAGGATCCAGATTTTTAAAGAAATACCTGGAAGATTATGGTTACAGGGATATTAAATCTCCGGCCTGGGCTTTTCTGAGACTGGCACAAATAAACAGATTACTGGAAAACCAGGCAGAAGCTATCACTATGATCAATAAATCGCTGGAGCATGACCCAGATTTCGACAAAGCCCTGGTCGAAAAGCAAAGAATACAAAGATTATAAATCTCCCATTCCCTTTTTCAAACCCTTATATTTGCACAAATTTACACTATGAGAATTCATTTTATCGCCATAGGTGGTAGCGCTATGCATAGTCTCGCTATTGCTCTGTCTCAAAAAAATTATGTGATCACCGGAAGTGATGATGCTATTTTTGAACCCTCAAAAAGCAAGTTGCAGGCTCATGATTTGTTGCCTGAAAATTCGGGATGGTTTCCTCATAAAATTGACTCAGATCTCGACGCAGTAATTCTTGGGATGCATGCAAAAGCTGATAATCCTGAGCTTATAAGAGCCAAAGAGCTGGGTTTGAAAATTTACTCTTATCCCGAGTTTTTATATGAACAGGCAAAAAACAAGACAAGAGTTGTAATCGGAGGATCCCATGGAAAGACCAGTATTACCTCAATGATCCTGCATGTAATGCAGTATCATGAAAAAGAGATAGACTATATGGTTGGAGCTTCCTTGGAGGGGATCTCCAATCCCGTACATCTTACCGAGGCAAATGATTTCATCGTCATTGAAGGGGATGAATATTTGTCTTCACCACTAGACAGGAGGCCCAAATTTCATTTGTATAAACCTAATATCGCCTTGCTAAGTGGCATTGCCTGGGATCATATTAATGTATTTCCTACTTATGAAAATTATGTTGAGCAATTCAAAATTTTTATAGACTCTATAGTAAATGGTGGAATATTAGTATATAACGAAGAAGATGCCGAAGTAGAAAGACTGGCAGAGGCTACCGAGAATCCAATCCGAAAACATCCGTATCATACTCCGGCATATCATACCGAGGGTGATCATACCATTTTAGAAGTTCCAGAGGGAGATCTTCCTCTCGAAATTTTCGGAAAGCATAATCTGAATAATTTAGCCGGTGCAAAATGGATCTGCCAGCATATGGGGATAGATGAAGATGATTTTTATGAGGCTATAGCCAGCTTTAAAGGAGCTTCTAAAAGACTGGAAAAGATCGCTGAATCAAAATCTACAATAATTTTTAAAGATTTTGCACATAGTCCTTCTAAGGTTAAAGCTACCACATCAGCAGTGAAGGAGCAATTCACAGATAAAAGACTAATAGCATGTTTGGAATTGCATACCTATAGTAGTTTAAATTCTGAATTTCTTAAAGAGTATAAAGGAACCCTGGACCAGGCCGACGAGGCCCTGGTGTTTTATTCGCCAGATGCGGTTGCAAATAAAAAACTCGATGCGGTTTCAGAAGATCAGATTCAGGAGGCTTTTGATAGAAATGGTTTGAAAGTGTTTGTAAATCCCGCAGATTTTAAATCTGAATTACAAAAAATGGATCTGGAAAATTCTGTTTTGTTGATGATGAGTAGCGGGAATTATGGTGGTTTAGATTTGGAAGATGTAAAAGCAATGGTTTAAAGATCTCGATTTCAATAAATTTCCAACAATTCTTTTTTCATTGTTTATCTTTAGGTCAGGATGAATGATGATAATAACAATTTAAGTATAAAAAAGTGGGCGCTGGATGACCGTCCGCGCGAAAAATTGCTTCAAAAAGGGAAACTTAGTTTAAGTGATTCAGAATTGATCGCAATCTTGATTGGATCTGGTAGCAGGAATGAGAGTGCAGTAGATCTGGCAAAGAAAATTCTTTCTTCAAGCCGTAATAATTTAAGTGACCTTGGGAAGCTGTCCATAAGTCAGCTTTGTAAATTCAGGGGTATTGGTCCTGCAAAAGCGGTTACAATCGCGGCGGCTTTGGAATTAGGCAGGAGAAGGCGTTTAGAAGAGGCTTTGGAACAGAAAAAGATCACTTCCAGTAATTCTGTTTATGAAATCATGCAGCCTATAATCGGTGATTTAGGACATGAGGAATTCTGGATATTATATCTGAATAATAGTAATAAGATCATAGAACAGTACCAGATTAGCAAGGGAGGGATCACCGGTACCCTCGTGGATGTTCGTATCACCTTGAAAAAGGCGTTAGAGGTGGGAGCGGTATCGTTAATTCTGGTGCATAATCATCCTTCCGGAAACCTGAAGGCCAGCGAGGCAGATAAACAACTGACCGGAAAATTAAAGACTGCTGCAGCAAGTCTTGATATCAAAATTTTGGATCATATTATTGTAACCGAAAAATCATACCTTAGCTTTGCCGACGAAGGTATGCTTTAAGACTGCTTTTAATGTTATTGATCTACACTCAAAAAGTTACCCCGAGGATCATCTATGTATTTAAACATATTTGTACTCACCTTCTCGGGATCCCGATAAAATTCACCTCAAAAATTGAAGAATTTATTGCTCATGATGGTGCAAAGTTATCTTATGGACGACAATCTCTGGGTAATGAATTTTTCATTCAGAAAGTAGACCTATTAATGGAGCAGGGGTTTTCTGAACTTGAGATAAAGGTGCAGCCATGGGAAGACACCATTTGTTTTTTTCAATTACCGGAAGCCAGCGATTTGCCGTTTGATATTTTTGCAGCCTCCTTTTATCTTCTAAGCAGGTACGAAGAGTATTTACCCCATGTGAAAGATGAGGATGGCAGGTTTCCAGCGTCAGAAAGTCTGGCTTTTCAGGAAAGTTTTTTACATAAACCAGTCGTAGATATATGGGCCCACAAATTCAGGGAAATCCTTTTGGGCCGGTTTCCAGATCTGGAATATCACCAAAAGGAATATAAGGTGGGAACCATAGTTGCCTCAGAAAATACTTTTACTTTTAAGAACAAGGGCTTCCTGCGTAGTTTTATAGGACTTTTATCAGACCTGTTTCACTTAAATTTGGGCAAGGTCATAGACAGACTGCAGGTTTGGATAAGGATCAAAAATGATCCGCATGATGTTTTCGAAGATCTTATCGACTTTATTAAACAACATAAGATATATATGTTGTTCATGTTCCAATTAAGTGATTTTTCTATACATGACAGGAATATTAGTCATAATCGAATTCCGCATAGGGCCGTAATTAAATCTGTGGCAGATTATGCCAGGGTTGGCTTGTTGTTGGGTTATTATGCCATGGAGGAGATCAAGACGTTGCGTAAGGAGAAGTTAAGATTAGAGGAGATTATTCATAGCCCGGTAGAGCATGTGATGAACTCTAAGTATAATTTGCGTCTTCCAGATCAATACAACCATCTTGCTGAGCTTGAAATAAATAATGATCATTCTATGGGGTATCCTAATGTACTCGGTTTTAGAGCGGGTACCTGTTCGCCATATTTGTTTTATGATATTAATATGGAGGTAACCACCCCGTTAAAAGTACATCCCTATGCTTTTAACTCTGTAGTTTTAGAAAAAATGACCAGGGCTAAATTACAGGAAGACCTGGGTAGAATGTTGCATGAAGTTAAGGAGGTTCGTGGTATGTTTAGAGCGGTTTTTCGCAATCAGGATTTTTCCAGGTATTCTAATAAGGATTATTACTATAAGCTTTTAAAACAAATTCATGAAATTGGATAATATTGAACACGTTTTTTTCGACCTTGATCATACCCTGTGGGATTTTGACAAAAATTCAGAATTAGCATTTAAAGAAGTTTTCGAGAAGCAGCGAATAGCATTAGATTTAACCGATTTTTTAGAGGTTTACAAGCCTATAAATTTTAAATACTGGGAGCTTTACAGAAATAATTCTGTAACAAAGGAAGCATTGCGATTTGGCCGTTTGAAGGACAGTTTTGAAAGTTTAAAATTCGAAACAGCAGATGCGACCATAGATGCTATTGCTGAAGATTATATAGAGTATTTGCCGAAAAACAACCATTTGCTGGAGGGAGGGATGGAACTGCTCATTGCTCTAAAAGATAAATACAGACTGCATATCATTACCAATGGTTTTGAGGAGGTTCAGCATAAGAAAATGCTAGCTTCCGGGATTCATGGTTATTTTGAAACTATCACCACCTCAGAGGAGGCCGGGGTGAAAAAACCCCATCCTCAAATATTTGAAACAGCCGTTAGTAAAAGTAAAGCCAGCATCTCAAGATCAGTGATGATTGGGGATAATCTGGAGGCCGATATTATTGGAGCTCATACATATGGGTTTAAGGTAATACATCTTGATCCTCACGGCGATAGTCCTTTGCATCAATACCCAAGGATTCAAAAGTTAAATGAACTTCTAAATTATTTATAATAGTAGAATATAGGTATTTTCGTGCCTATAATTATCTATTTCGTGAAGCTTGTTAATACATTAAAGGTTCTACTTCCAGGTTTTATTATATGCCTTGTTTTCTCTTCCTGTTTTAAGGATGTGGATTTTGGTCAGGCAGAAGATATAAGTCTGGAGCCAGACCTGCAGGTTGATCTTTTATACTATAATTTAGATGAGACAGATTTTTCAGATTCTGATTCTGGCTCTTACACTCCGGTGATCAGGGATACGGTTAGACTTGAGTTTCTGGATGATGATTACATTCAGGATGGCCTTATCTATACAGAATTGAGATTTAGGCATGAAAATACTTTTCCACATCCCATTCGTAGTAGAATTAGTTTTTTAAATAAAAATAATAGAAATCAATTCACGGTATCCTATCTAATTCCAGAAGGTTCTGAAGGGATGCCAACAGTGTTCGATACCATTCGTATTCTGGAAGGTTCAGAAATTGTGAAAATGCGAAGATCATTTAAAATGGTGGTAGAGAATGAGGTAGTAGATGGAAATAATAAATTAAATGGCCAATTAAAGTTCATGTCGAAAGGATTTTTCCGTTTCGAATTTTAATATGTGGAAGATTGCCCCGATCTTATTCCTGCTTATTTACGTCAATGGTTACTGCCAGAACAGGCCATTGTTGTATAGCGTAGATGATCTGCCCCAAACTTTACTTCAAAATCCGGGTGCCAGAATAGATTTTACAAGGCATGCAGGGATCCCATTCTTTTCTCAAATTCACCTTAGTGCTGGTTCTACCGGGGTAACAGCTTATGATATTTTAGCAGATAATAACACAGACGTAAATTTAAGGGTACGGCAAGTGATGAAGAAGATCACCAACGGGGATTACTTTTCTGTCAATGAACAATTAGAAATTCTTTCTCTAGGCTGGAAATTGAATGAAAAACTTTATTTCTCTACAGGCATCTATCAGGAAATGGATGTATTTGCATATTTCCCTAAGGATCCCGCTGTTTTGGCTTTCGAAGGAAATGCCGGGTATATCAACAGGGATTTTAATTTTTCAGACGTTAGTTTTACCGGGGAGGTTCTTGCTGTTTATCATGCTGGATTAAATTATAAAGTAGATGCTAGGCTTAGAGTGGGTGCGAGGTTTAAATTATATTCGGGCATCTTTAATGCTGAAAGTACGGGTAATTCGGGGGTATTCAGAACTGTAGAAACCCCGGGAGGACCCAATTTTTATCGCCATGAGGTTCGTGGATTAAATGTTGTTGTGAACACCTCTGGTTTCGCTTCCCTAAGGGATGAAGAAAATATGACCGTTGACCAGGCTGCAGCAGAGCTTATGAGCAGGTCTTTGTTTGGACAGAATATTGGTATTGGGGGTGATGTTGGATTTAGTTACAGGGTCACAGATCAGCTTTTTTTAAACGGATCCTTACAGGATCTGGGTTTAATGTTTCATCAAAAAGATGTTGAAAACAGCACTTATTTTGGCTCGTTTGAAACCAGCGGATTGGAGCCTTTATTCCCTGAACTTGCTCCTAATGAAGCTACCATTCCATACTGGGATATATTCGAAGAAAGGCTGGATAGGAATCTCCAAGAAGAGACAACCAATAAAGCATATACTACCTGGCGACCTGTGAAATATAACCTGTCATTTCAATTGGGTACCGGGAAATCATTTCTTCCCTGTCATTATTTAATAAGTAAGAAGCCACGCTTTATGAATTTGTTCGGAATGTTGTTTTCCGGGGTTAATAGGCCTAAGGGGCCAACCTATGGAGTTACGGCTTTCTGGGACCGGAAAGTAACCGATAATTTCAGATTCAGGGTCGCTTATGCGGCAGATGAATTTACGCTCACCAAGTTGGGCTTCATGGTTTCTTCCAGGTTAAAGAATTTCAACTTGTATGTTGCAGCCAATGATATCCTGGGATACACCAATTTAGCCAAAGCAAATAGTGCTTCGCTGCAACTCGGCATGCAGTTCGTTTTCAAGAACTAGCTGAAGTTCTGGAACTTTATATGAGCTATTAATATCCGTATTTATTCTTCCAGCGTTTCTTCAAAAATTCTCTTTGGGCATTTTCCCTTTGATTATTACCTGGCTTATACAAGGTTGTATTTTTAATTTCCTCCGGCATAAATTCCGCGGCAATAAAATTACTTTCATGATTATGGGCATATTGGTAGTCTTTGCCATATCCAATATCTTTCATGAGCTTAGTGGGGGCATTTCTAATCGCAAGCGGAACAGATAGGTTGCCGGTTTTCTTAACTAGCCGCTGAGCTTCATTTATCGCCATATAAGAGGCATTGCTCTTAGGAGAGGTAGCCAGATAGATCACACACTGACTAAGAATGATCCTGGCTTCGGGGTAACCAATAGTATTAACTGCCTGGAAAGTATTATTGGCGATGACCAGGGCAGTTGGATTCGCATTCCCAATGTCTTCACTGGCCAGGATTAAAAGTCTTCTGGCAATGAATTTAACGTCTTCGCCACCTTCAATCATCCTGGCTAACCAATATACAGCAGCATTTGGGTCGCTGCCTCTAATAGATTTAATAAAAGCGGAGATGATATCGTAGTGCTGTTCACCTGTTTTATCATAGAGTACCGTATTTTGCTGAACCTTAGACAGCACGAGCTCATTGGTGATCTCTACATTCTTCTCGGCAGAGCTCACAAGTAATTCAAAAATATTAAGAAGCTTCCTGGCATCGCCTCCGCTTAATCTAAGAAGAGCTTCAGTTTCTGAAAGTCGAACATTCTTGGCTTTGATGAAATTATCTTCTTTCATGGCCCTTTTTAACAATGAAATGAGGTCATCTTTAGAAAAGGGTTTCAAAATATATACCTGACATCTGGATAGTAATGCTGAAATAACTTCAAAACTTGGATTCTCAGTGGTTGCTCCAATTAGCGTTACCCATCCTTTTTCTACTGCTCCCAGTAAGGAATCCTGCTGTGATTTACTAAACCTGTGGATCTCATCAATAAATAATATGGGGCTTTTGGTCGTAAATAAGCCGTCACTCTTCTTGGCTTTGTCAATGACCTCTCTAACGTCCTTTACGCCACTGCTTATGGCGCTTAGGGTGAAAAAAGGTCTTCCCGATTCTGAAGCGATTATATTGGCGAGAGTAGTCTTGCCAACTCCGGGAGGCCCCCAAAAGATCATCGATGGAATAATACCCTGCTTTATCTGTTGCCTTAAGGCACCATTTTCGCCAATTAAATGGGACTGGCTTAGGTAATCATCGAGTGTTTTAGGTCTTAATCTCTCAGCTAGAGGTTGATTCATAACAATTCGTTGTGTGACAGATTAGCATTCAGAAAAGTTTGGATGCTTTTTTGTAATATTAATTAAAATTGAAGAAAATTTGAAAGCTACTTCGCCTTTTGTTTTTACCACGGGAACCATTGGATATCCACTGCTATTTGTGCTTCTAATCTGGATAGTATTCTGGATTGAAGTTCGATTTGGAGTAAGTTTTAACTCCTATGGGGTACGTCCGGGGGAAATCATCGGGCTTCGGGGGATTTTGTTTTCTCCTTTTATTCATTCAGATATAGAACATTTATTTAATAACACTATTCCGCTATTCATTTTATCACTGGCCCTTTTCTATTTTTACAGGCCTATTAGTTGGAAGGTGCTGCTCATTGGTCTTATCGCATCGGGTTTACTTACATGGCTCATTGGAAGGCCTTCAAATCATATTGGCGCCAGCGGTATTATCTATTTACTGGCATCTTTCCTGTTTTTTAAAGGAATATTTTCAAAATACTACAGGTTGGTAGCGCTTTCTTTAATCGTTGTTTTTATATATGGAGGTTTGGTTTGGTATGTTACCCCAATAGATCCTACAATTTCATGGGAAGGTCATTTGTCCGGGTTATTAAGCGGATTGGGTCTGTCTCTTATTTTTAGAAAGAAAATAGCTGAACCACCTAAGTATTATTGGGAAAAACCGGAGTATTCAGAAGAAGATGATCCTTTTATGAAACACTTTGACGAGAATGGAAATTTTATCGGGAAACTGCCAGAGGAAGACTCAGTAGATGAAAGTGATGAAACAGATTATAATTACATCTATAAAGAAGACCCAGGAAAGTAATAAGTTTTTTACACCTACTCATTTTAATAGTATATGAGGTAGCTAAAATAAAAAAACCACCCGAAGGTGGTTTTTCAAATTTTGGCTAATTCTAATTACTAGGGAATGCCCAAAGATCATCGTCTAAAAGGTGACCGCCTTGTGCCTGAATTGCCGCTTCATAATTGGCTAAATTGGCCTGACGTTCTGATAGAGGATATAAAAATCTTCTCGGGACCACTCCTGACGGATTGAAACTAGGTACTGCATCCGGATTTGGTGTTAATTCGGGGTATCCCGTTCTTCTGAAGTCTACCCAGGCTTCTAAAGGAGCATTACCATAAAGCGCAACCCATTTTTCATTGATGATGGTTTTAATCTTATCATCTTCTGAGCCGGATAATGAAATTCCATCAACATAGGAGTCTACTTCACTTTGCTCCACTCCTATATACAGCATATTGGATGATACCGCTTCTTTTAAAGCATCCAGCGCATCATCGTCTGAGCCACCGGTTCTAACGATAGCCTCAGCCTCAATAAATTTTACTTCCCAATAGGAGATCAATGGGGTTGGTGAATCGGCCTGCCCCCAGAATAGTCCATCTACACCGGCGAAAGATTCTCCATCGGTAGTATAAAATGGTAATCTTGGATCATCATTACTGGTCATTTCATCAAACAGAACTTCTGAAATACCTAAAGTACTTGGCCTGTCATTATCAAATAGAAACCATGGGTTGGCATTTTGCGCCGGAGTACTGTAAACAAAATCTGGTTGTTCTGCGGTGCTCGTAAATGCTTGCTGAATCTCTGTCAAAGCATTTTGAGCTGCACTTGCTCCATTTACTGAAGTTAAATGCAGGTAGTACCTGGCTTTCAACGCGTGAGCAACGCCTTCCCAGTCTACATTATCTGCGCTCCCTGCACCGGCAAAGGCCCCGATTCCTGAGGCTACACCCTCGTCAATTGCTTCTGTAAGAAGGTCTTGAATTTCTCCATAGATAAATTCCTGGGAGTCATAACTTGGGTTCAGATTTCCTTGATCTCCATTAAATGCCTCTGAATAGGGGACATCTCCCCATGCGCTGGTGGCAACTCCTAAATTCGCTGCCATATACAATTTGGCCAGGGCACTTATTTCGCCTTCATTATTCTGAATTATTACAAAGGCATCTTTCATCGCGCCTGCCCCATATAATCCAGCATCCCAAAGATCATCTATGTCACTTTCACCTATATTGTATTGATCATAGGCAATTTGCTGTGCATCCAGCCCGTCAAAATGCTGAACAAGGATTCCCGCAATCCGGCCCCCGAGGGCGACTGAATTTCTGTGTGTCTGGGCGATCATACCCGGGTAAATGGCACCTGCATTTACCAATTCTGCTGATGGGTTATCTGGATCTATATTAGCATCTGTGATCTCACAGGATACAGAAACGCTAATCAAAGCTATCCAGATGAATATTTTTATAGTTTTCATATTTGTCTAAAAATTTAATTGAACGTTCAAACCATAACTTTTGGTGTTGGGCTGGTTGAAATAATCCAGTCCCATACCGTTACTATCTCCTGTAAGGTTGGTTTCGGGATCAACACCTGGATAATCGGTTTCCACCCAAAGGTTTCGTCCGAAAGCAGATAGCGAAACACCATCAATAAATGTGTTTTCGATCCATTTTCCAGGTATGGAATAAGATAAAGTAACTTCTCTTAATCTAACCCATGATCCATCATATATGGCCGTTTCGCCCAGTCCTCCAAATCCATATCTTCTCCACCAGTTATTATTTTCACTAATGGTTGGGTCTGAATAAGGTACAACCTGGCTGTTTGGTTGCCCCGTAGATGCTACGACTCCTTCAAATACAGTGGTTTGATCTCTAATAAGTGTACGTTCAGATACTCCAAAGTAATCCAGAATTCCACAAGTACCACACCAGACATCACCACCCTGGCGAATATCTATTAAGAAAGATAGACCTATATTTTTATATTGAAACTGACTGTTGATACCTGCTAACCAATCCGGAATTGGATCTCCAATAACGCCATCTGTAGTAGCCTGTAATGGATACCCGTCATCATCAATTAGTACTTGGCCGGCGTCGTTCCTGGCAAACCTGGATCCAAAGATAGCTCCATAAGATTCTCCTGCAACTGCACGTGAACTGGTGCTGGAGAATCCATTTAAAGTAACAGATTCAACTCCTTCAACCAATTCTTCGACCACGTTTTCATAAGTAGTCCAGTTCGCACTGATATTCCATTCAAAATCATCTGTCCTGATTGGAGTACCGCTCAAACTAACTTCGTATCCGGTATTGGATACTAAACCAACATTCTCAAATCTGTCCACAAACCCGGAAGAGGGAGCGGCATCAACGAAAATGATCTGGTCTTCGGTTTCCTTATCATAATAAGCAAAATCAAATTTTAACCTACTGTCCAGCATCGATAATTCAATACCAACCTCAAATTCTGTGGTTTTTTCGGGAGTCAGGTTTGGATTACCCGCCCTGGAGGATCGTTCAAAAGATGTGGCATCATACGCAGGAAATGTAACTCCTTGTATAAATCCATCACCTCCTATGAAGGTTCCTCCAAAGTTTGTGATAGTTGCATAGACCGGGGCATCGTAACCCGCCTGTCCCCAGGCAGCACGAAGCTTACCATAATTAAGGAAATTACTGTCCAGTAATTCTGTAAATACAAAACTACCACCAAGAGAATAAGACTGGAAAGTGTTATCACCTACCGGTAGGGTAGAAGACCAGTCATTCCTGAACGAAGGTGTTAAGAAAAGTAAATT
>JBFGDP010000002.1:0-39613 GCA_041580575.1 Christiangramia sp. | reverse complement strand
TTTACTTATGGTCTAAGAGTAGACAAGCCATTATATTTTGATACCGAAGATAAAATTCGTGAGAATATAGAGCGACTTGCCGGCGGAACATTCCCTGATGGGGATTACCAGCCAGAGATCACTTATTTCGATGAGAACGGTGACCCAGTTAAACTAAACAGTTTGGAACTTCCTTCTAACGATCTTTTATGGTCTCCAAGACTTGGGTTCAACTGGGATGTTTTTGGTGATAACCAACTACAGCTGCGTGGTGGTACAGGGATCTTTACCGGTAGACTTCCATTCGTATGGATTGGTAACCAGGTTGCCAACCCGGCATTCTATTTTTACCAGACTACTGCCCCAGATTTCAAATTCCCACAGGTATGGAGAAACAGTTTAGGAGCAGATTACAGATTTGAAAATGGCCTTGTAGCTACTACAGATTTCATCTACACCAAGGACATCAATGCTCAAATGGTAAGAAACTATGGACTTTCAAGACCTACCGGAACATTAAACGGGGTTGATAACCGTCCTGTTTACCAAACCAGCGACAGAGCTGTAAACGAATTTGGTGGAGTTACCAATGCTTATGTGTTTACCAATACAGATGTTGGGTATTCTTTCAACTGGTCTGTAAAACTTGCCAAGAGTTTTGAAAAAGATTTCTACGCAAGTATTGCCTATAATTATTTGAAGGCAGAAGATGCCAGTTCTCTGGATGCAGAGATCTCAAGTGATGCTTATGACAGAAACCCTGCTTTAGGAAATGTAAATGCAGCTGTTAGCACACCTTCAAGATATGGTGACAAGCACAGGATCGTAGGACAATTGAATAAAGAATTCAACTATGGTAAAAACGATCGTTGGAGAACATCTATTGGAGCTTTCTATGAGTATGCTCAGGGTGGAAGATTCTCTTATACCTATTCCGGAGATATCAATAACGACGGTTCTGTATTGAATGACCTTATTTATATCCCTACGCAAACAGAACTTCAGCAGTATACATTCAGTGGTTCTCCTGCCGAGCAGGAAACTCAGAGACAAGCTTTTGAACAGTATATTCAGCAAGATGAATATCTGAACGAAAACCGTGGTGAATATGCTGAAAAGTACGGTATTCTAAGTCCATGGAGAGGAAGATGGGATGTGAAATTCCTTCAGGATTATAACATTAAGGTTGGCGAAAAAACCAATACTATCCAGTTAAGTCTTGACATTCTCAACTTCGGTAACTTATTGAGTTCAGACTGGGGTGTGATCGAGATTCCTGTAAACGACCAGCCAATTGGGGTAAGCGTAGGTGATGATAATACACCTGTTTACACTTTTGGTAATCAAACCAGAACTTTTGCCAATGATTTTAGTCTTCAATCAAGATGGCAGGCACAGGTAGGTTTACGTTACATATTCTAATAGGTACACCTTCTAATATTTCAAAGCAGTCTTAGCAATAAGGCTGCTTTTTTTTATACCCGGAATTCAGTAAGCAGGGCTAGTTTTCCTATCTTTAGGTTAATGGCTAATACTTGGCAAGATGGATAATTGGACGAAACAGATCGAGGAAGTAACTGAAAAATTTCAAAAATCATTCGGTCATCTATCAGAAAATGATCTCAACTGGAAACCTTCGCCCGGGACGTGGAGCATTGCTGAAAATATTACCCACCTTATGGAGGTGAACAGTTCATATTTCCCCGGTTTTAATGCCCTCACCCGGGGCAATTATAAACTTCCATTTATCGCAAGGTTCGGTTTTGTGGTCAATTTTTTCGGGAATATGATCCTGAAATCTGTCCAACCGGACAGAAAAAATAAGATGAAAACTTTTCCTATGTGGAAACCTTCAGAAGGATCTTCTTATGAAAATATTCTAGAACGATTCTCAGATCATCAGTCGGCCTTAAAAAGAGAGATCGCCCAGGTTATGGATAAGACCAGGGAAAATGCGGTCATCTCCTCTCCCGCCAATAAAAATATAGTTTATAGATTAGGGACTGCCTTTGATATTATCGTGGCACATGAATTTCGGCATTATGAACAAGCCAAAGAAGTTCTTAAGTTAATTGAAAAAAAGCTACGGAACCAGTCAAGGACTGAATAACTAAGCCATTCCGGCTTTAAATCATAAAACCATAAATCATGAAAAAGTTGTTTAGTGGCATAATTACCCTTTTAATAAGCCTGAATATTTATTCCCAGAGTCCGGAGGAAAAAATTGTTGCCCTGGATATAGTCCTGCCTGAAGTAACCGCACCTTCAGCAAATTTCGTAAAGTGGAAAAGGGCCGGCAACCTGCTATTTCTATCGGGAGATGGCAGCAGCTTAAAAGGCAAGTTAGGTGAGGATCTAAGTATTAAAGAAGGTTATGCTGCGGCCAGAGAAACCGGTATAGAGATCTTGGCTACGCTCAAAGCCGCCTGCGACGGTGATCTTAACCGTATCAAACAATTTGTAAAAGTCCGTGGTATGGTAAATTCTGCCCCAGACTTTTATGACCAGCCAAAAGTGATCAATGGCTTTTCAGATCTTATGGTGGAAGTGTTTGGTGAAAAGGGTAAACATGCCCGGGCCGCTGTAGGCCATTGTTCTTTACCTTCTAACATCGCGCTGGAAATAGAAGTAATTGTAGAACTTGAAGAGTAGGAATAATTTCAAATAAAATTCCCGTTAACAGCAGAGTATGGAACCTAGCGTTAACAGCATTTAAAAATTTCTTATGGACTTTTCAAATGATCTTGCCAGGGATGACATACCCTTAAAACTACATTTAGATAATACTTAAAACAAAGAATGATCACGAGCCTAAGTATAATAATGGATTCGCTACGCGCATCCTGCGAAATTCTGCTTGGCAAACCGAAATGCTTCCAAATAAAAAAGCCAGCTATTTTATTGAGCTCGCTCTTCAATTTATGTGAGACCTCGCCAGAATTATATGTCCAGAGAAAGCTCCGCTTTGTAAATGCTTCAAACAAAAAAAACGCTCAAGCAAGCCTGAATATAAGAATGGATTCGCTACGCGCATCCTGCAAAGCTCCGCCTTGAAAATCGAAATGCTACAAAATAAAAAAAGCGAGCTATTTTATTTTGCTCGCTTTTCGATTTATTCGTGACCTCGCCAGGATTCAAACCTGGAACCTTCTGAGCCGTAATCAGATGCGCTATTCAGTTGCGCCACGAGGCCTTTTAAAATCCACCCTGCTATCCTGCAAAGCGGGTGCAAATATATATCTTTCTAATAAAAGTAAAAACCATTTTCTCAAAAAAATGAATAAAAAAAAGGCGGACCAGCCGCCTTTTACGCTAATGCCCTGGTTTGGTTGATTTAGTATAAATAATTTAAAGCAGTTACATCATTAGGTCCAAATTCTCCATCTTCGTCAGCACCAAAACATGCCAGCATTACTGATGTAGAATCGTAACCGGTCGGAGTTCCGGGAATATGCACTGCGCCATCTGGATCTGCACTCTCCCCAGACTGTCCACAGCTTTGGCGGCTAAACCAGTCTGTATGACGTAATCCAACAGAATGACCAATCTCATGCGTAATCACGTGCTCATTGGTATTGGTACTGTATGCCTCCATTCCAGAATAGATCTGTACGTATTTGTATGGATTTCCGTTACTAGGGAAACCGGCAACACCACCAGCCTGACCGTTAGGGTTCTGATAAACCACGATGTCATATGGGGTATAATTAGTTCCAAAGGTCAACGTAAAAGTAATACCAAGATTCAGGGCATTATAGTTATCGATAGTCCACTGTAGTGCAGTTCTCTGTTTAGTGGTCAATGCCTGAGAACCGCCGGTGTATCCAATCACATTTACAGTTCTAGGGGTACTTACCAGATTATAGGTTCTGTATTGTTTGTCTGTGATAGAAGCCGATGACATGGTGTGCATCTGTTCTTCTGTCATTACAATATCTCCTTCTATAAGATAATTCTCGGTGAAACTACCATCTGGAAGTAGCATGTGGTTCTTTTCAACATGCTTTGAATTGAAATTAAGGTCAGCAACCTTTTTCCTAATTTCTTTGGAAATTTCCGGAGTTTGTTGAACGGCTTCTACCTGAGTTTGTTCAGATACCTGTTCCTTTTCGCAAGAGGCGAAAATACTAATAGCCATACAGAGGCTAAATAATTTAATCGTTTTCATAAGTAGGTTTAAGTTTTAGGGCACTTAGACCACTAATCTATAAAACCGTATCGATTAACTATATTTTCTGATGTTAAATGTAAGAAATTACTTAAAATTTTAAGAAAACTATAAGATTTCGGCGCTCAAACCTGCATCCAGTAATTTGGAACACCTAGGTTTTAACTCCTCATATGGACCGGTCTTCACTGTACATTTTCCTTTGTAATGTACCAGGATAGAACATTGCTCTGCCTGTTCCGGGGTATGGTCGCACGCGTAGATCAGGGTTTCTATGACGTGATCAAAGGTATTATAGTCATCGTTATATAATATGATCTCGTTTTGCTTTTTCTTTCTGGTCTTTTTCTCAACCTTCTCTAACAATTCTTCTTTTGTGCTCATCTTCAAAAAATTCTCTTTCAACAATGGTCAAAGATACAAATTATGCTAAAAACCTCAGCGCGAAAACTTTGCAGCTACCCAGTCTTCACGTTCAAAATGTTCCACATATTTTAAATTATACTTTTTACAGGCTTCAGTAATGGTCGGCAGGTCCTTCTCATAGAACCCGCTAAAATAGATGCGACCATCTTCTTTAAGGCAGTCATTATAAATCGGAAGATCCCGAAGCAAAATATTAAGATTAATATTTGCCAGGATCACATCATATTCCCTTCCATCGAGCAATTCAGCTCCTCCCTCTTCCACATTGATATGCTCACAATCGTTCCGGGAAATATTCTCCAGGGTATTGAGATAACACCAGTTATCTATATCTATTGCATCGATAGTTTTTGCTCCCTTCATGGCAGCCAGTATGGCCAGAACTCCAGTACCAGAGCCCATATCAAGTACAGATTTGCCTACCCATTCATTTTTTAAAATATGTTGTATCATCATATGTGTAGTGGCATGATGACCAGTTCCAAAAGACATTTTTGGCTCGATTACAATATCATATTTGGTCTCGGGTTTTTCATGAAATGGCGCCCTTACACTGCAAATATCATCTACCACAATAGGGGTGAAGTTTTTCTCCCATTCTTCATTCCAGTTTACCCTTTCGATCTCCTTTTGATCATAAGTGATCTTAAATTCTTCAGATTGCAGGATATGAACCCCGGCCAGCAGATCATCTTCATATTCCTCTTCAGGAATATAAGCGGTGATCCCGTCATTGTTCTCTACAAAACTCTCAAAGCCAAGATATCCTAATTCAGCAATCAGGATTTCAGAGGCCGGCTGCACCGGATCTATGGTAAAACGGAATTCAAAATAATTTCCGGCCATTTTAAAATGAATTTACGATCGCAATAAAATCTATGGCATTTAAACTGGCTCCACCAATAAGACCGCCATCTACATCTTCTTTGGCAAAGATCTCACGGGCATTCCCAGGCTTGACGCTTCCACCATATAGTATGCTAGTATTTTCAGCTACCTCCCTGCCTACATTCTTATGAAGTAAAGTTCTAATATATTTATGCATCTCCTGTGCCTGTTCAGGACTTGCAGTTTCTCCAGTCCCTATTGCCCATACCGGCTCATAGGCCAGAATGATATGCTTCCAGGAACTCTGCGGAAGGTCAAACAAAGCTTCTTTCAGTTGTTTTTCAACCAGATCGAAATGAGTATCATTTTTCCGGTCTTCCAGTTCTTCGCCAAAACAGAAGATCACCTTCATCTCATTTTCTATTGCCGTTTTAACCTTTTTAGCCAGAAGTTCACTAGTTTCATGAAAGTAGGCTCTACGCTCACTATGCCCGATGATCACAGTATTCACGCCCACACTTTTCAGCATAGCCGCAGAAATCTCCCCGGTATAAGCACCATTCTTACTTTCATGCATATTTTGAGCAGCAACAATTACCGGAGTACCTTTCAAAGCCTGGAAAGTAGGATAAAGATTTGTAAAAGAAGGAGCTACCATAACTGTAGCTTCAGGCTCTTTTACCATCTGAAGTTTGAGTTTTCCCAGCAGCTCTTCAGTCTCAGCAAGATCATTATTCATTTTCCAGTTTCCGGCAACTATTTTTTCTCTCATAATTTTAATTTTTTAGATAAATGAACAGGTAAAAGTTACATTTCACCTTCATAACAAATATAAGTAAAGGAGGCATGACTCTCTCTTAAACCGAAGCCAAACCTTGATTTTTTAGAAAATTTTAGATAGTAAAGGGATTTATTTACAATTGAATATCTGCAGCATCAAACCAATGTTTTTTCTGGGTTATTGTTCCCTTTCGAAGGATCAGGAATCCCGGATTTGATCGAATGATCGTCTTCAAAACAGTTTCATCTGTTTGGTAAAAATCAAAACCCAGATCGAACTCTCGCTTAAACTCTTCCTGAAGTTCTTCTCCAGAGGCAGTAAGCCCCACTACCCTATAACCTTTTTCTATCGCCTCATCGCTGAGAGATTTTACTGATGTAAATCCGTCTTTCTCTGTGGACCTTAGATTGTAGGTGACTATTAATAACACTTTTTGTGCGGCAAGTAACTCATCGGTGATATCTCCTTGAGCGCCTTCAATTACAAAATCATGTATAGGAGCAATGGCATTTTCCCCCGTCTGTGTTGTTTCTACTCCAATGAAGTCTCCATCGATCTGCGGATAAACTCCATTGTTCTCAATGATCTTATCTTCGCCATTCACCCTGAACTTCCAACGATATACCACTTCAGCCTTTTCAGCACCTTCGGGAACCTGCATTTTCTCCGGGATATTATTTCCAATTTTATAAGGCCTGAAATCAAACAATGGCAAATGCATTAGAACATAATAACAAAAGGCAAAACAAGCCATGAAAGAAACAAAAATCACCCATTTGTGATAGACCTGCGGAAAAATAGGGTTGATATATTTTTGATTGAAAAAGATGATCAGAATTAAAATAAGCAGGATAATATCCTTATAAAAAGACTCCCAAGGAGTTAACGGAATTGCATCTCCAAAACAACCGCAATCGGTCACTTTATTGAAATATGCTGAGTAGAAGGTTAGAAATGTGAAAAAGACAATCATTACCAGCAAACTCCAGCTGGTAAACTTAGGAGCGTATCCAATAAGCAGCATGATCCCCACTACCAACTCAAAGATGACCAAAAGAATGGCAATAATGAGCGCAAAGGGAATTAAAAATGGAATATCCAGAACGGGTTCGCTAAAATATTCCTGCAATTTATAAGAGAAGCCTACCGGATCATTCAATTTGATAAATCCTGAAAAAATAAAAAGAACTCCCACCAGGATCCTGGCGATACTTACAATTGCTTTCATACTATTATTTTTTGGCTGCCGTCCTTTCTCCGGCTTCGCTGAAATGTATCATGGCAAAGACAGAATAATTTATCATATCCTGGTAATTGGCATCAATACCTTCACTAACTAGTGTTTTACCTTTATTATCCTCAATTTGCTTTACCCTAAGCAGTTTCTGAATAATAAGATCTGTCAGAGAGCTTATACGCATATCACGCCAGGCTTCCCCATAATCGTGATTCTTATTTATCATTAACTCTTTGGTCTCAGATATCTTTTCATCGTAGAGGGAAATGGCTTCATCTGGAGTGAGATCGGGTTGATCTGCGATCCCTTTTTCCAATTGAATGAGCGCCATAACAGAATAATTGATGATACCAATAAACTCTGACTGCTCGTCTTCTTCCACTTTTCGCACAGCACTCTCCTGAAGCTGTCTAATTCTTTGAGCTTTGATAAAAATTTGATCTGTAAGCGAGGGTAGCCTTAGAATTCTCCAGGCACAGCCGTAATCTTTCATTTTATTGAGAAACAAACTGCGGCAGCCTTCAATAACCGCGTCGTATTGTTTAGAGGTATCCTGCATGAAGTAGATGTAATTTGCGTAAATTTCGGGCAAATATTTCAGATAGTCAAAGTTAATTTCCCAGCTATCAAAAAACCTAATTTACAATATGTTTATTAACTGCAAAGGAAATCTAATTGATCTTACTCAGCCAAAAGTGATGGGCATCATTAATATCACCCCAGATTCCTTTTACAGCGGCAGCCGTTCCACTACCCAAAAGGAGATCCTCTCTAATACTGAAAAAATGCTTCAGGAAGGCGCAACTTTTCTGGATCTCGGTGCCTATAGTTCCAGACCGGGAGCAGATGATATTTCGGTCGACGAGGAACTGGACCGAATGACGCCCGCGATAGAGATGATATTAATGGAATTTCCGGAAGCTGTTCTTTCTATAGATACTTTCAGGGCTGAAGTTGCTGAAAGATGTATCCAGGCAGGCGCTGCGCTTGTTAATGACATATCTGCAGGAAAGCTTGATCAACAAATGCTGCCGTTAATTGCTAAATACCAGGTTCCTTACATTATGATGCATATGAAGGGAACTCCGCAAAGCATGAAAGATCTAAACCAGTACGATGATATTACCGCCGATGTTCTTTTTTATTTTTCTGAAAGGATCAAAACGGCCAGAGATCTTGGCATCAATGACCTTATCGTGGATCCAGGGTTTGGTTTTGCTAAAAATATAGCTCAGAATTTTGAATTGTTATCTAAACTTGAACTATTTAAAAATCTAGAACTCCCAATATTGATTGGAGTTTCGAGGAAAAGCATGATCTGGAAATCATTGGATATTTCTGCCAGTGAAGCCCTGAACGGCACTACCGTCCTTAACACAGCTGCCCTATTAAAAGGAGCTGGTATTTTAAGGGTTCATGACGTTAAGGAAGCCATGGAATGCATCAAATTAACCCGTGAAATGATAAACTAATTTTAGTTTTTCTATTTTTACATAAAACCCCCGCGATTTGGACATCATAGATCTTCGAATTCTCGATATCCTGGATATTGTTTTTGTAGCTCTGCTACTCTATTACATTTATAAACTTGTTCGCGGTACTGCCGCTGTGAATATTTTCATAGGGATTGTAGTAATCTATCTGGTGTGGCTGCTAACCCAGTTATTGCAAATGGAACTCCTAAGCAGTGTTCTTGGTGAATTTATTGGAGTTGGAGTTTTTGCCCTTATCGTGGTTTTTCAGCAGGAAATAAGGAAATTCCTTTTAATGATCGGGTCTACGAATTTCACCCAGAAGGGTAGGTTTTTCAGGAGCTTCAAATTCAACCGGGATGATATGGATTCCAGGACAGATGTGGAGGCCATCATCAATGCCTGTGAATCTATGGGCAAGACCTACACCGGTGCACTTATGGTAATTCAAAAGAACAACAAGCTTGATTTTGTTAAGAATACAGGAGATAATATGAAGATCGAGCTTAACCAGCCTATTATCGAATCTATTTTTTTCAAAAACAGTCCTCTACACGATGGAGCCATGGTGATAGAGGAGAACAAGATCACGGCAACCAGGGTGATCTTACCCGTATCTAATGACCGGTCTATCCCCTTAAGGTTTGGTTTGAGACACCGTGCCGCTGTAGGTATTACAGAGAAGACCGATGCCCTTGCACTTATTGTAAGCGAGGAGACCGGGCAAACTTCATATGTAAAAGACGGGCATTTTGTAATGTTCGAAACCCTGGAAGAATTAAAAGAAAAATTAAAAGAGGATCTTAACTAAGATGGATTCCGGACAAGATATTCAAGGGATCACAGAACTTCCTCAGCCTTGAACTGCACTTCATAAAGCTTCCTGTAATAACCATCGGTTTTTTTAAGTAATTCCTTGTGATTCCCCATTTCCACAATCATTCCCTGGTCCATCACAATGATCTTATCGGCCTTTTTAATGGTAGCAAGCCTGTGCGCGATCACGATTGAAGTCCGGTTTTCGGTTATTTTATCTGTTGCATCCTGTATAAGCTGTTCGCTATAAGAATCCACAGAAGATGTAGCTTCATCTAAAACCAAAATGCTAGGGTTGCTTACATACGCCCTTAAAAAGGAGATCAACTGTCGCTGTCCCGAGGACAACATAGCCCCGCGCTCCTTAACATTATAATAGTAGCCGTTAGGCAGCGAACTTATAAATTCATGAATTCCTATTTGTTTTGCAGCGGCGATCACGTCCTCATCAGATATCTCAGGATTATCAAGATTGATATTATTCATAATGGTATCTGCAAAAAGAAAAACGTTCTGCAGGACCACAGCAATCTGTGCTCTTAAAGACCTTAGTTTAATGTTTTTTACATCTGTGTTATCCACGAGAATGGTACCACTGTCTATTTCATAAAACCTGTTCAAAAGATTAATGATCGTAGATTTTCCGGCGCCGGTAGCACCTACGATGGCGATGGTTTCCCCTTCTTTAACCTTAAAGGAAATGCCTTTTAAAACCTCTTCATCATCCACATAACTAAATCGCACATCTTTGAACTCGATCTCACCTCTTAGATTATCTATTTCCAGGGTTCCTTTATCTTCAATACTGGCTTCGGTATCCAAAATACCAAACACTCTGTTGGCCGCAACCATACCCATTTGCAGCGTATTGAACTTATCTGCAATTTGCCTTAGGGGTCTGAAAAGCATTTGGGATAACTCGATAAAGGCAACTATGATCCCCAGGGACATCTCGTCTCCAGCCACCACCCTTAACCCACCAAACCAAACGATCAATCCTATAGTGATTGAGGTAGACATTTCAGCAATAGGGAAAAATATGGAGTTGTACCAAACCGTTTTAACCCAGGCCTTGCGATGTTTATCATTGATCTCTTTAAAATTGGCATATTCAGTCTTTTCTCTGGTGAATAGCTGAACAATCTTCATCCCGGTGATACGCTCCTGAACGAATGTATTCAAATTTGCTACCTGGGTCCTCACCTCTTCAAAGGCCAGCTTCATTTTTTTCTGAAAAACACGCGTAGCGTAAAGAATGAACGGAAGCACTGTAAGAACCAATAGAGTTAACTCCCAACTTTTATAAAACATTACTCCCAGCACCACCAGCATTTTGAGTAGATCACTAATGATCATGAATAAACCCTGACTAAAAATACTTGAGATTGTCTCTATATCACTCACAGCCCTGGTTACAAGTCTTCCTACGGCAGACTTATCATAATATTTCATCTTGAAGCCTAACATATGCTCAAAAAGCTTCACTCTTATATCTCTTACAACTCCCAGGCCTAGCCAGTTAGCATAATAAATAAAGCAAAACTGAAATACCACTTCCAGCACCAGAACCCCGAGCATGAGACTCACATAATAAATAAGACTTTCAAAATCTGAAGGTATAAGGGCTTTATCTATGGTTTCCTGTAATAAGATGGGCCTTAGAACGGCAAAAAGAGATACCAGAATTGCAGCAACACCAACGAAATAAAATATTCGCTTATAAGGATTGGTATATTTAAGCAGTCGCTTAAATAGATCCATATCAAATGCATTTCCCGTTTTAGTCGCCATTTATCCTATTATAATATTATCTGGATATTCGATCCTTGTTAAATATAATCCGTGTGCGGGCACCGATGTACCTGCTTTTCCCCTGTCCTTGCTCTCGATCACCTCATGCATATAAGCTACAGGATATTTATTCAAACCAATCTCTACCAGGGTTCCTACCACGGCCCTAACCATATTCCTTAAAAATCTGTCGGCTGTAATATGAAAAACCAACTTACCAGCTTCAGATTCCCATTGCGCATGATCTAATCTACAGTTGTAGGTCTTCACGTCTGTCCTGCTTTTAGAAAAACATTTAAAGTTAGTATAGTCTTTCATTATGGCAGCAGCCTCGTTCATTTTTAAAATATCAAGCTCATGCTTTAAAAACCAGGCCTGGTCCTTTAAAAATACATTCTTTTCCTGTACTATATGATATTCATAGCTGCGCGATATCGCATCAAACCTGGCATGAGCATCTGCCGCTACCTTATATAACCTGGCAACAGCTATATCCTTAGGGAGCATGGAATTAAGCTTATACTTAAGCAGTGATGTATCGATCTTTGCAGTATGATCAAAATGAGCAAACATTTGTTTTGCATGCACACCAGAATCTGTTCTTCCTGCTCCAACAATTTCGATATCTGAACGCAGGACCTTACTCAGATTTCTCTCCAGAACCTCCTGTACACTTATAGAATCAGGTTGATTTTGCCAACCGTGATAAGATTTTCCAAAATATGAGAGTTCTATAAAATACCTCAAGCTCCGCTTTATTTTTATATTAGCGAAACGCAAAGATAAGGCAATTATACCAAGGAAAAAGCCTTTACAGAGTCATCCTTTGTTAAACGAATTTTAAAAATTATATCCCTTTTGAAAAGAATATTATTGCTTAGTGACACGCATAGCCATGTAGATGAACGCATTTTACATTATGCCACAGAGGCAGACGAAATCTGGCATGCCGGAGATATTGGAAGCCTGGAAGTTACAGATCAATTAGAGGCAGTAAAACCGCTTAAGGCTGTTTACGGCAATATCGACAATGCCACGATAAGAAAAGAATTTCCACTTAACAACCGGTTTATGTGTGAAGAGGTAGATGTATGGATCACGCATATTGGCGGATACCCTGGAAGATATTCTCCTGCCGTGAAGGAAGAGATAAGAAAAAACCCTCCAAAACTTTTTATTTCCGGGCATTCTCATATTTTAAAAGTGATGAACGATAAAAATCTCAAGCTCTTACATATGAACCCGGGAGCGGCAGGAAAGCAAGGATTTCACCAGAAAAGAACTATGTTAAGATTCAAGATAAATGGCAAGGACATTAGTGACCTGGAAGTTATAGAACTTGAATAAGAGAATCCTACCTTATCCTGAAAACTTGTATTAAAATTCACCGTATTAAAAAACCCGAAGCTTTCACTTCGGGTTTCTCACGCACTAATACTACTAAGATGATAGGCTTATCGTAATCGATCTACAGATTTTACGAGATCTTCGTCCTTTTTG
Organism: Christiangramia sp.; assembly: GCA_041580575.1. GTDB lineage: Bacteria > Bacteroidota > Bacteroidia > Flavobacteriales > Flavobacteriaceae > Christiangramia. The sequence continues at coordinate 26,615 of JBFGDP010000002.1, read as the reverse complement.
ATGGCTTTATTCGCCAAAACAAGAAAAACGATAGAAATAATAGGAAGAAACATCCCAATACCCTTCTCTGAAATATCCATCTCTCCGGGTAAAGTTAGAGACCAATAAACAAACACTCCTAGTAAAAAAAGGTTCAATATTATATTCAAACGCCCCAGTACAAACTGAAGCTTTCTATTCTTAAACATAAAGATGCTTACCAAAGAAATTGCTGCCGATGCAAGGAACATCCCAAAGGTGATCAAATGATCCTGAGCATACACCTCTTCTCCTGCTGAATTCTCCCAAAGAGAAAACAAAAATATGAGTCCGGCGCTCGTTAATGCAGCTAATAGTAAATAAACAGTTTGTATTCTTTGAAGCATATTTCCCGCTGTTGCGGCACAAAAATAAAAGATTCTTTTTAGAATTACCCTCTAAAAGTTTAAAATAAAGTTGTATTATTGCAAGAACATTTCGTAACCCATTCAATGTTGGTTACTTAAGTCTCCAAACTTTTTGTTCTTCATCGAGAAGTTTTTAAAATCAACCCAAACGAAAATTATTTTAACGCATTCATGTTTGAAATTTCAGAATTAAAAGCTAAAAAGCTTCCTGAACTTAAGGAAATCGCTGAGACCCTCAACGTTCCTAAGTACAAGACTCTAAAAAAACTAGATTTGGTATATCAGATTCTGGACTACCAGGCATCAAATCCTAATAAAGTGAAAGAGGTCCTTACCGAAGAAAATCAGGAACCGGCTGCCAAATCAAGTCCCAGGAAACCGTCGAAAGTTGGAAGTGAAAAAAGACCACCACGATCTTCGGCTCCTTCAAAACCTGCCCATGCCAAACCCTCATCAAATGATTCCCTTTCTAAAGATGAGGACAGGAATAGCCAACCGGCTAAAAGCAATAACCGGGACCGGAATTCATCCAACAAAAAAGATACTCGCGGAAGTCGCTCTGACAATCGTAACGATAGCAGGAATGACAATCGCAGCGATAATAGAAACGATAACAGGAACGATAATCGTAACGACAACAGAAATGATAATCGCAACGATAACCGTGGTGACAATCGTACCGATAACCGTAATGACAATCGCAACGATAACAAAAAGAATAATGGAAACCGCGACAACAGGAATCGTTACCGCGAGCCCGATTATGAATTCGATGCGATTATAGAAAGTGAGGGAGTACTGGACATCATGCAGGATAACTATGGCTTCCTGAGATCTTCAGATTATAATTACCTTACTTCTCCAGATGATATTTATGTTTCTCAATCTCAAATTAGATTATTCGGTCTAAAAACCGGAGATACTGTACAGGGCCAAATTAGACCGCCAAAAGAAGGAGAAAAATATTTCCCGCTTATTAAGATCAACAAGATCAATGGCCTCGATCCACAGGTAGTAAGAGACCGGGTTTCTTTTGAGCACCTTACTCCTTTATTCCCGAAAGACAAATTTAACCTAGCTGAAAAGCAAAGTTCGATTTCTACAAGGGTAATGGATCTTTTTGCTCCTATAGGTAAAGGGCAACGTGGAATGATCGTTTCCCAGCCTAAAACAGGTAAAACAATGTTATTAAAGGATATTGCTAATGCTATTGCTGCAAATCATCCTGAAGTATACCAGATCGTGTTGCTTATTGACGAAAGACCTGAGGAGGTTACCGATATGCAGCGTAATGTAAAAGGAGAAGTTGTTGCTTCAACCTTTGACAAGGAAGCACATGAACATGTAAGAGTTGCCAATATTGTTCTTGAAAAGGCAAAGCGATTAGTGGAGTGTGGTCATGACGTAGTAATACTTCTTGATTCAATCACCAGACTTGCCAGAGCTTATAATACTGTGCAACCTGCCAGTGGTAAGGTATTAAGTGGTGGTGTGGACGCCAATGCATTACATAAACCAAAACGTTTCTTTGGTGCGGCACGTAACATAGAAAACGGAGGCTCCCTATCTATTATCGCAACTGCTCTTACCGAGACAGGTTCTAAGATGGACGAAGTGATCTTCGAAGAATTCAAGGGTACCGGTAACATGGAGCTTCAACTGGATAGAAGAATTTCTAACAGGAGAATATTCCCGGCGATCGATCTTGTTTCATCCAGCACCAGGAGAGATGACTTGTTGCTTGACGATACTACGATACAGCGTATGTGGGTATTGAGAAAATATCTTGCAGACATGAATCCGGTAGAAGCTATGGAATTCATAAATGATAAGATAAGGAACACCAGAAATAATGAGGAATTTTTGATCTCTATGAATGGTTAAGAATTGATTTTCTAACATAATTTAAAGCCGGACGCTATTTGCTTCCGGCTTTTTTATTTATCAAAATTTCGGGCATAAAAAAAGCCCCATTTTTCAATGAAGCTCTAGAGCGGGAGACCGGGTTCCCTTCGACTGCGCTCAGGACAAGCTTCTCACCCTCTATTGTTTTTCTCACAAAAGTTTGGGCATAAAAAAAGCCCCATTTTTCAATGAAGCTTTAGAGCGGGAGACCGGGTTCGAACCGGCGACATTCAGCTTGGAAGGCTGACGCTCTACCAACTGAGCTACTCCCGCCTAACGCTGCAAATATAATCTGAAACAAAATCAAAATCCAAAAAAAATTACAGCTTTTTTAAAAAATGATAGCCTCTAATTATATACCCTAGATTCATATAGAATTTATGGGAAGGAAAGTTTTCTACATAGCTATTTAACTCGACTGTTTCACAACCTTTTGAAATGATATAATCATGTATAAACTGGAAAAGGACCTTCCCGATGCCCTTATTCTGAAATTCTGATTCTATATATACATGATCTACTTCACAGGTTCTACCCGCGTAGTGACGGGTCATAAACCACAGGCCAAATACACCTATTAGATTTTGGCCGTTATAAATACCAAAACATTCATAGTTCTGATCGAACATTTCCAATAGCCTTTTCTGCAATATTTCTTCTGCCGGCGGCTCCCCATGTAGTTTTTTCAAGAAAGGCAAAACCACGCTTACATCTTCTTTTAAAATCTTGTTAAATGTCACTTCCATGATTCTGTTTTCTGCTAAAATAGTCATATTTTTAGCTACGACTTAAAAAAGACAAATACACCTAAATGGATTTCATGAAAAACAAAAACGGTAAGATTCAGGATTTAATCGAAAGTAAATTATTAGAAAAAAGAAGGATCTATTTATGGGGCGAGGTAAATGACAAATCGGCCAAACATGTAATAGACAGGCTGGAATATCTTGATCTTGTAGGCGATGGTGAAATTCAATTATTTATTAATAGCCCGGGAGGTTATGTGACCGATGGTTTCGCAATATATGACACCATTATGAGCCTCAAATCTCCGGTATCTACAATTTGTACGGGACTGGCAGCATCAATGGGCTCGATATTGCTATCTGCGGGTAAAAAAGGGAGAAGATTTATACAACCCCATGCCAAGGTGATGATCCATCAGCCTAGTGGCGGAGCCAGAGGCCAGGCTTCGAATATTGAGATCGCTGCGAACGAAATATTAAAGACCAAACATCTTAGTGCAGAGATCCTTGCAGAAAATTGTGGACAAACCGTAGATAAGGTCTTAAAGGACTTTAATCGCGACTACTGGATGGATGCCAAGGAATCACTTGAATATGGAATCGTCGATGGGGTTTATCAAAAATAAGCATGGATATCAAGCATAAAGAAAATAATAGCCGCGGCATGTTCTATATTGAGAACGAAAAAGGATTGATTGGCGAACTCACATATCATAAAAGTGATAATAACGTGATCACCATAGACCATACCGAGGTAAAACGAGAATTGGAAAATCAGGGAATTGCTTCTAGCCTGGTTAGGAAAAGCGTGGAATATGCCCGTGAGCACAATTTAAAAATAGATCCACTCTGCCCATTTGCCGAAGTTCAATTCGATAGAAATAAATCTTATTCAGACGTTCGTGCTTAATTAGTTTCACCCCCTTATCTTACCCTCTATGCGATGGCGTTCATTAATTCTCGTAGTTTTATTCTCATTCTTTATAATCAGCTGCAGAGAAAATTCAGATTCACGAGGTATTACAAGGGAATACAATCCGGAGAAAGAAGCTGATGCGAATGAATTTGGCCCCCTAACCGATTCCGGAGAAATTGAAGATTACCTCGAGGACCACCCAGGGGATGAACAAGAAATCTATAACCTTAAGAAGGTTGTCGAATTTTATCAGAATAACGATTTTGAACCGGTATGGACTAATCACTCGCTTAGGACCAGCCTTTATAGTTACATAGAAAATATTGAGGAGGAAGGTCTGTTTTTTGAAGATTATCATGGAGATAAACTTCAGGGCTTTTTAAGTACTCTCGAAACCAATACTGAAGAGGAAAACAACTTACTTGAAATTCTTTTCACAGACGCATTTATCCAACTTTCTAATGACCTGGGCACGGGTAAACTCGACCCCCGGGAAATCTATGATATATGGGGAACTCCTGTGAATGAGGTTGATGCCGTGGGCCTGCTGGGAAAGGTCTCAACGGCAGGTAACATTGCCGAAGTTTTAGATTCACTTAAGCCAGATCATATAGTCTATCTGGGATTAAAAAACGCCTTAAAAGAATTCAAAAAAACAGATTGGCGAAATGCTCCAGCCACAAGGATAGCTCCCGGTAAGTTAATAAAGCCTGGAGAATCTGATGAACGGATATTTTCTGTCACTAAGAGACTTAGTGAGCTCGGCTATTATAATGGAACGATAGACTCTACAAACACAAAGTTTAACGATAGTATACAGGCAGCGTTAAAAGCATTTCAGAAAGATCACGATCTGCAAATTGACGCTCTTTTAGGCAATGCAACCATTAAAAATCTGAATTACACAAAGGAAGACAGATTACATCAAATTCTTATTAATCTTGAGCGATGGCGATGGTATCCCCGGGACCTTGGGGAACACTATATAATCGTAAATATTCCCAATTACGAACTTAGAGTAGTGAAAAAGGGTGATACCATAAGAACTCACAAAACCATGGTAGGCACCGAGGTACGAAAAACCCCGGTTTTCTCGGATGAAGTACGATATGTCATTTATAACCCTACCTGGACTATTCCGCCAACTATAAAGAAAAATGATGTTATCCCGGGAGCTTCCAGGGATGCAAATTACTTAAGAAAGAAAAATTTACAGGTTCTGGATGGTGATGGGAACCTGGTAGACCCATCTACCATCAACTGGTCATCGTCCAAAGCACTATCTTACACCTATCGCCAACCTGCCGGCCCTTCCAATCCGTTAGGAATAGTTAAGATCATTTATCCTAACCAATATATGATCTACCTGCACGACACCCCTTCAAAAAAGCTTTTTGAGAACAATGCCCGGGCCGAGAGCTCCGGTTGTGTTCGCGTGGAAGATGCATTGGCACTGGCAGAATATTTATTGAGTGACCAGGAGAGATATGACAGAAAGAGAATTGATGAAATCTTAAAATCTGGTAAGACTACTGAAATTCCCTTGAAACAGAAGGTTAAGGTGCATCATTTTTACTGGACAGCCTATCAAAAAAAAGATACCATTAAATTTATTAATGATATCTATGATCTTGATTTCAAACTCTGGAACCTGCTTAAACCTGCAGCCTGATCTATACGTTTAAATAATCTGAATTAGAAAGGTAATTCTGGTCGTCCTTATGTATATAAACCACAGATTTTCCCTTGATGGTATGAATAAGCTCCTTAGCTATTTTATTAGGAACTGCCGGGCAACCATAACTTCTGCCTAGTCTACCTACTCTTTTAATAAAAGACGGTTCTGCATAGTCTGCCCCATGAATTACCACGTAACGAGCACGGGCATTCGAATTGAATTTCTTTTCCATGCCATCAATAAAGAGAGAAAGTCCGTTTTTACCGAAATAAGTTTCGCCGGTAACGTAGAACCCTAAAGAACTTTGATGAGAATTCTGCTTATTAGAAAAATTTCTGGCAAATTCCACACCTGTATTTTTCCCATGAGCAACATGCGTATTGAAGATAACTTCCTGAGTTTCCATATTCAGGATCCACATGCGTTTTTTAGTAGAGGAAAGATTAAAATCTATCACAGTAAGCAAAGGATTGGAAACTTTACCTGCCTTATCCAATTTCATATAACCGGTGATCGCTTTTTCAAATACATCTAGTTGAGGCATGGTAGCATTCTTAAGAGAAAAAGAATCATATAATTCAACAATTTTTGCTTCAAAAGATTTATCTATTTCGATCTCTACCGGAAGTGTCTCCGAAATTCGGGAATCATTAGAGCTGTTTATTTTCGCTGTACTACTAAAAGCAAATGAGAAAATTAATACTCCAACAATTGTAAGGACTCTATACTTCATATAAGTTTTTTCGATTTTTGTTAATGAAAACCAAAAGTCTTGCCAACATACAAAATTTTCAAAGCAATTTTAATAAATGCTAAATTTTAACAATTAATGACCTTAGATAACTTGTAATGAATTAAATACTGCAGACTTCAGTTATTATTATAAACGAAGGTCTTTCGAGAATATTTCTGAAGGCAAGGATTTTTAGTGTTAAATTTTTAAGTCGATAAAAAATAAGATTTGAAAATATTCTGTTAAGATTAGAATTGAAAAAAATCTATTAGAAGATTTAAGAGAACGCCTATAAAGATCTTCTACATTTTATTAAATCTCTGAATATTTTTCCGCTACGGTCTAGCTTAGATTTAATAAAACATTATACTGCGTGGCTCTGGCATTACTTGCAATTGTTTTTATCTTTAACCCCAAACAGTTAATTGATGAATAAGAAAGTCCTCTTAATGATATTAGACGGCTGGGGAATAACTCAGAACGAAGAAGTTTCTGCGATTGCACAAGCCAATACGCCATTTATGGATTCCTTACCATCAAAATTCCCACATGCTTCTTTACGCACCGATGGAATGAATGTAGGTTTGCCAGAAGGACAAATGGGAAATTCTGAAGTTGGACACATGAACCTTGGTGCCGGCCGAATCGTATATCAGGATCTGGTAAAGATCAATATGGCGGTTGAAAAAGATACCTTAAAAGATGAGCCCGTCCTGGAAGAGGCTTTTCATTATGCCGTTAAGAACAATAAACCGGTCCATTTTATGGGTCTTGTGAGCGATGGCGGGGTTCATTCACATATAAAACATTTGAAAGGTCTTTTAAGCGCTGCTGATAAGCTCGGCGTGAAAGACAAATATGTACATGCCTTTACCGATGGTCGGGATGTGGATCCACATTCAGGAATAGATTTTATTGAAGACCTGCTACAACATCTGGATGCAACTAACGCTAAACTAGCCTCGGTCATTGGAAGATATTATGCCATGGATAGAGACAGGCGCTGGGAACGGGTAAAGCAAGCCTATGATCTTATTGTGAAAGGTGAAGGCCATAAAACACAGGATGTCCTGGCTGCTATCCAGCGAAGCTATGATGACAATATTAGTGATGAGTTCATAAAACCTATAGTTCTTACCGGAAATGATGGCGCGCCAGTGGCTACCCTCAGTGAAAAAGATGTGGTCATCTATTTTAATTTCAGGACAGATCGCGGCAGGCAGTTAACCCAGGCTTTATCCCAGGATGATTTTCCTGAGTATGACATGAAAAAACTGCCGCTGTACTATGTTACCATGACCAAGTATGATGACACTTTTGAGAATATAAATATCATATTCCAGAAGTCCAACATCAAAGCTACGCTGGGAGAGGTGCTGGAATATGAAGGAAAAAAGCAGATAAGGATCGCTGAAACAGAAAAATATCCTCACGTTACTTTCTTCTTTTCAGGAGGAAGGGAGAAACCATTCGAAGGGGAAAGAAGGATCATGTGTAACTCGCCAAAAGTAGCGACCTACGATCTTCAGCCAGAAATGAGTGCCAATGAAATTAAAGATAAGATCATACACGAGATCGATAAAGAATCTGCAGATTTCATTTGTCTTAATTTCGCTAATCCAGATATGGTAGGCCATACCGGAGATTTTAATGCTGCGATCACAGCCTGTGAAACTGTTGATAAGTGTGCAAAGGAAGTGGCAGAAGCCGCCTACAAACATGATTACTCTGTGATCATTATAGCAGATCATGGAAACAGCGAAGTGATGAAAAATCCTGATGGCAGTCCCAATACTGCTCATACCACAAATCCTGTTCCGCTTATACTGATGGATAAAGATGTTAAAAGCATTAAAGATGGTAAATTAGGAAACATTGCACCAACGATCTTAAAGCTTATGGGAATTACCCAACCAGATCTAATGACCGAGGACCCTTTAATTTAAAATGCTATGAATAAGTTATTGCTATTTTTTGTTTTCACTGCGTTGAGCTGTGGTAACTCTATTAATAAATCTCCTGAGCTTGCTAAAGTCAATAATAAGGAAGAGAAGGAAATCATTCAAAAAGACATGCTCTTAGGAGAATTCACCAAGGAAGACCTGCAACAAGCACCATTTTCCTCATGGTATCATCCCAATTATGATAATTACACTCCTGAGCCTGAAGCTTTGACGACTATCGCAGATAATATAAACGACTATGATATTAAGGTGCTCATGGGAACCTGGTGCGGCGATAGCAAAAGAGAAGTTCCAAAATTATTAAAGCTCCTCGATAAAGCGAATTACAATTACGAAAATCTGGACCTGGTAGCGGTAGACCGCAGTAAAACTACACCATCCAAAATAGAACAGGAATTAGACGTACATCATGTACCAACGATCATATTCTATAAAAATGGTAAGGAGATCAATAGATTTGTAGAATATTCCCAGGGTGAGAGCATAGAGGAAGACATTGCCAGGATCGTGAGCGGAAGGGAGTACAAAAATTCCTACGCAGACTAACTTAAACCATCGCTAAACCTTCAAATTAGAAAATATTATTTAATTTCGCATTATGCCCAATTCTCTTACGTTAGCAGTTGATTTTGACGGAACTATAGTAGAGAACAGATATCCCGAGATAGGAAAGCCTATACTTTTTGCATTTGAGTCTCTTAAAAAATTACAGGAAGAAGGACATCGCCTTATATTATGGACATATCGCCACGGCGAAAAACTTGATGAGGCTGTGGAATTCTGTGAAAAGAACGGGTTAAAATTTTACGCTGTTAATAAAAGTTATCCGGAAGAGGAATTCGATAATACCATCAGTAGAAAAATACTGGCAGATATTTTTATCGATGACCGTAACCTCGGAGGAATGAAAGGCTGGGGCGAAATCTTTCAGATGTTAACTAATGAAAGATTGCCCGGGAAAAAGAAGAAAAAGAAAAGATCCGGTTTATTCGGAAGATTGTAAGATAGAATATGATAATACCTAAAACCAGAGAAGAGATAGAATTAATGCGTGAGAGCGCTTTGGTAGTTTCGAAAACATTAGGCATGCTTGCCGCTGAAATAAAACCCGGGGTAACCACGTTATATTTAGATAAGTTAGCCGAAGAATTTATACGCGACCAGAATGCGATACCGGGATTTCTGGGATTGTATGATTTCCCCAATACTCTTTGTATGAGTCCCAATGCACAGGTTGTTCACGGTATACCAAATGATACACCGCTTCAGGAAGGAGATATTATCTCTATAGACTGTGGAGCCATTAAAAATGGTTTTTATGGCGATCATGCTTACACCTTCGAGGTGGGAGAAGTAGCTCCCGAAGTGAAAAAATTACTGGAAGTGACTAAAGAATCACTTTATGAAGGCATAAGGGAATTCAAAGCGGGAAACCGTGTGGGTGATGTTGGCTATGCCATACAGAAATATACTGAAGACCATGGCTATGGAGTGGTAAGAGAATTAGTTGGGCACGGCCTGGGACGAACGATGCATGAAGATCCCGAGATGCCTAATTATGGAAAACGAGGCCGGGGAAAGAAATTCGTGGAAGGCATGGTAGTAGCTATAGAACCTATGATCAATATGGGTACCAAGCGCATCAAGCAATTACCCGATGGCTGGACCATACTAACCGCAGACAATAAGCCTAGTGCGCATTTTGAACATGATGTTGCCCTGGTGGATGGCAAACCAGAATTACTATCAACATTTAAATACATTTATGAATCCTTAAAAATTAATTCAACAGAAGAAGACGAATTTAGAGCAAAAGTTTATGATTAAAAGTTACAGACAGGAAATCTGGAAAACCCTACACAAAGATTCCTGGGAAGACCGCTTTATCTACAAAGTCTCAAATTTCGGAAGAATGATCAGTTATCTGAAAAATCCCGAAGGAGACTTAATGAAAGGCGGAAAAGTAGGTGGATATTTAAACTTCGCGGTAAAATTGAAGAATGGAAAACATAAAACGTATTACATTCATCGCATTATTGCAGAGACGTTTTTAGAGAAAAAAGAGGGCGATCAATATGTGATCCACAAAAATTTTGTGAAGAACGATAATCGTGTTTCTAATTTGGCATGGGCCACCAAAGACGAATGGGTCCAACATCAGTACAACAGTCCAAAGGTGCAGGAAAACAAGAAAAAGAGAAAACTTAGAAAGGTTACCTCTTATTCCAAACTAACCTATGCCCAGGCTGTAATCCTGAAGAAAAAACTTTTAGATCCCGAGAGAAAGACTCGTATTAGAGTTCTGGCGAAGCAATTCGGTGTTTCCGAGATGCAATTATATCGCATTAAATCGGGCGAAAACTGGGGAGATATCGAAGTATAGAGAATGAGCAGTCTTTTTAAACTGGCCTTAAATAAATTACCCAGGCCCGTTCTTATTAGAATAAGTTACCTGGTAAGGCCATTTTTAAAGATCTATCTCAAAGGCTCCAGATATACAGACCCCATTGACGGGAATAGCTTCAGGAAGTTTTTACCTTATGGTTACGAAAACCAACGGGAAAATGTACTTTCCCCCTCTACCCTCTCCCTGGAGAGGCATAGACTTCTATGGCTTTACCTGAAAGACCATACAGGTTTCTTTAGTAAAAATTTAAAAGTTTTACATTTCGCCCCGGAACAGGCATTCTATAAGAGATTCAGAAAATTATCGAACCTTGATTATACCACCACAGATCTTAATTCTCCACTGGCAGATGTAAAGGCCGATATATGTGATCTCCCTTTTGAAAACCATAGTTTCGATTTTATTTTATGCAATCACGTTCTGGAGCATATCCCGGATGACAAATTGGCTATGCAGGAACTCTACAGGGTTCTGAAACCCGGAGGAACTGCTATCCTGCAAATACCTCAGGAACTAGACCGAGCATTAACCTTTCAGGACGATAGCATTACAGACCCTAAAGAGCGGGCTAAGATCTTTGGACAGTATGACCATGTTAGGATATACGGCAGGGATTATTTTGATAAATTAAGACAGATAGGTTTTAAAGTGGAAGAAGTAGATCTCACTTCTACGCTATCTGCACAGGAAATAGATAGATACCGCCTGGCGAAAGGCGAATTGATCCCGGTTTGTAGAAAGTGATCAATCGAGAATATTTTCTTTGAATCCAGGCGTGCTGAACTGGTCCATGTCGCCCTCTGGGGTAGAATATAAAATATAAGCCTCCACACCCTCCAATTCTTGTAAAAGTTGCTTAGTTCTCTCTAGACCTAACGCCATAAAGGCGGTCGCATAACCATCAGCCAGCATACAATTCTCTGCAAGTACAGACGCACTTAGTAAGTCACTCCTTTCAGCTTTGCCGGTTTTAGGATTGATCGTATGCACGTATTTTTGACCGGTAATAGAATCTACCAAATATTTTCTATAATTCCCCGAAGTCGCCATAGCCGCATTAACCAGTTTTACTTTTGCCTGTAACCTTCGCTCTGCATTACCCTGGTTAGGATCGTCTATACCAACTACCCAATGAGCATTACTCTCCAGGTTCTTCCCTTTAGCCCTTAACTCCCCGCCAAGTTCGATAAGGTAGTTCTCCACATTGTTAGATTCAAGATAATCTGCGATCACATCTATAGTATAACCCTTAGCAATGGCATTAAAATCCAGATAAATAGCCGGGTTCTCCTTTTGAATAGTAAGTCTATCGGTTAGCCTCACTTTGCCGAAGCCCACCAGATTCCTTAAAGAATCCAGAGAATTAGTATCAAGGGTATTAAGGGGTTTTCCAGGTCCAAATCCGTAAGCATTGACCAGAACCCCGACAGTTGGATCAAAGAAGCCCTCGCTTTCCTTATAGATCTTGCTAGAAGCAGTGAATACGGCCCGGAAGTTCTCATCTACACTTACCGAGGTATCACCGCGGTTGATTCGCGATATATCAGATTTGGTGATATAGGTACTCATAGAAGAATTAATATCATCTATAATACTATCCAGAGCCCTTTCAAATTTCAGATCTTCATCTGAAAAATATCTTATCATGTAAGTTGTTCCCAGAGCCTCCCCTGTAAACTGGTGATTCTCTAATTTCGCTACCCTATTACAGGAAAATAGCACTAATACAAATCCAGCTAAAAAGTATAGTTTGTTCATATTTAAAATTCTATCCAGCCCGCGTAATTCACAATATAATCTTCGTCACTGCTAATAGGCTTCTCGTAATCACTGGAATTGGCCAGACCAACACCGGCATAAAAAGTACGCGCATTGAATTTTTCAGCATGCTCCTTGATATCTTTCATAAAAGCAGGGTCAAATGCAGCCGGGTCATCTGGATATTCGATAGCTCGAACGATTACAAAATGTAGTTTTGATTCCTTTAGAGCGACAAATTGAGGATTCCGTTTCAATTTACTATTCACTCCCAGAAACTCATATCCATTATCTTCAAGATCCTTTCCCACGATATTCATGGCAAGGTTATGTAATTCCTGTTCACTTAATTTTGGCATGAGATAAAGATAAAAATAAGATAATTAAAAGTAGATTATCGTCAGGCTGAACTTGCTTCAGCCTTTCATATTAAATGATTAAGAACCGAAAACAAGTTCAGCTTGCCCTATTATATAATTTTAAAACTTAAGATAAAGGCAAAAAAAATCCCGCCGAAGCGGGATTGTATTTATTATCCTCCAAAGTCATCAAATCTGATATTCTCCGGTGGAATTCCGAAGTCTTCTCCCATTTTCTGAACAGCTTTGTTCATCAATGGCGGTCCACAGAAATATAATTCTATTTCTTCAGGTTCTTCATGATGCGACAGGTAGTTATCTATCACTACCTGGTGAATGAATCCTACGAATCCATCTCCATCATCATCAAGGCTGGTCTTCACTTTCCAGTTATCTTCTTCCATAGGCTCTGAAAGGGCCAGGTAGAATTTGAAATTAGGAAAATCTCTCTCCAGCGCTCTAAAATGCTCTGTATAGAATAACTCTCGTTTAGATCTACCACCGTACCAGTAAGTAACCTTTCTACCGGTTTTTAATGTTCTGAAAAGATGGTACAAATGTGATCTCATTGGCGCCATTCCAGCTCCACCCCCAACGTAAAGCATTTCTGCATCGCTCTCGTTGATGAAGAATTCACCATAAGGTCCTGAAATAACTACTTTATCACCTTTCTTAAGACTGAAAATATAAGAAGAGGCCACCCCTGGATTCACATCCATCCAATCATTCTTAGCTCTATCCCATGGCGGGGTAGCAATACGAACGTTCAGCATGATCTCACGACCTTCAGCTGGGTAAGAAGCCATAGAGTAAGCTCTTTCAACAGTCTCCGGGTTTTTCATCACCAGCGGCCATAAATTGAATTTATCCCACTCAGCTTTAAATTTGTCTGGGGTTTCATGCTCCTCTGGGTGAGCCGTGATATCCATATCCTCAAACTTAACTTCCGTTTTTGGAATTTCAATTTGAATATATCCACCGGCCTTGTAATCCATCGGTTCAGGAATCTCTACCACGAATTCTTTAATAAAAGAGGCAACGTTGTAGTTTCTCACTACGGTCGCATCCCATTTCTTAATCCCGAATACTTCTTCAGGAATGGTGATTTTCATATCCTGTTTTACCTTCACCTGGCATCCAAGTCTCCATCCGTCTGCGATCTCTTTCCTGGTAAAATGCGGCTCTTCTGTAGGAAGAATTGCTCCACCACCCTCTTCTACGATACACTTACACTGGATACAGGTACCTCCTCCACCACAGGCAGAAGGAAGGAAAAGTTTATTATCTCCAAGAGTTGAAAGCAAGGTTCCTCCAGAACCTACTTCGATATCTTTTTCATTGTTCACATTAATAGTTACCGGCCCCGAAGGAGACAATTTTGCTTTGGCTCCTAATAGTATAGAAACCAACAACAAAATAAGCACTAAGAATACTACTACACTCGCTATTATAACTGTCATAATCTTTTTTTTCGATTATAATTTAATTCCCATGAAACTCATAAATCCTAATGCCATCAAACCGGTAATGATAAAAGTAATACCAAGACCTTTTAATGGAGCCGGAACATTTGAGTATGCAATTTTTTCTCTTATGGCCGCAATTGCAATAATGGCCAGAAACCATCCAATCCCACTACCTAAACCGTAGGTAATAGCTTCAGAAATTCCGCCGAAATCCTTTTGCTGCATAAACAGTGACCCTCCAAGAATGGCACAGTTTACTGCGATTAGCGGAAGGAATATACCCAGGGCACCATATAATGCCGGCGCAAATTTTTCCACGATCATTTCCACCAGCTGAACCATAGAAGCGATTACCGCAATGAACATGATAAAGCTTAAGAAACTAAGATCCACCTCTGCAAATTCTGCACCTAACCAGCTAAGAGCTCCAGGCTTCAAAAGGTAATTATCCAGTAAAAAGTTAATTGGAACGGTAATAGCCAAAACAAAAATTACGGCAGCACCTAAACCAACAGCTGTTTTTACAGTTTTTGATACCGCCAGGTAGGAACACATTCCCAAAAAGTAGGCGAATATCATATTTTCAATGAAAATACTTCTTACAAATAGATTAACTAATTCCATTTTTTATACTTTTTTGCTGATCAGCTATTAGTTTTCTTCGATTAGTTTACGGTTTCTGGCACGCTGCACCCAGATAATAAGCCCTACTACAATAAGAGCCATTGGAGACAGTAACATTAAACCGTTATTCTCATAGCCCAAGGCATACAAACCGGTTGATTCAGACAAAGTAGCGGCCTGATGACCTAACACTTCAAATCCAAATAATTTACCGGAACCTAAAAGCTCGCGAAAGAATGCCACTATGATAAGGATCAAACCGTAACCGGCAGCATTTCCAATTCCGTCAAGAAAAGATTTATAAACTCCGTTACCCAGGGCAAATGCTTCCAGACGCCCCATCACGATACAGTTGGTAATAATAAGACCAACAAAAACCGATAGTTGCTTACTAACATCAAAAGCATAGGCTTTTAAAACCTCACTTACCAGGATAACCAGCGATGCTACGACCACTAACTGCACGATAATACGAATTCGGCTAGGGATAAGGTTTCGCAACATAGAAATGATCATGTTACTAAATGCCATTACCACCATTACCGCAATTGCCATTACAATTGCCGGTTCAAGCTGAACCGTAATCGCCAATGCTGAACAGATCCCAAGCACCTGTACAGTAATTGGGTTGTTATCATCCAAAGGATCTGAAAGTAGTTTTCTATTCCCTTTCGAAAGAAAGTGCTCTTTTTCTTCAGAATCTGAAAGAAAAAGGATCATTTCCTGTTTCTTCTCTTCCTCTTTAGCAGAGTTGAATTTTGTCTCTTTAGCCATAATTATTTTATTGCTACTTTAATATCCTTTTGCTTCTCGAAATAAGGCAAATATCTTTTTAACCTTTCTGAGATCATGTCTGATACTCCATCCCCGGTGATCGTTGCACCCGAGATCGCATCTACCTTATTGTCTTCTTTGTTAGAAGGATCTATATCACCCTTTACAACAGATACACCAACAAGGTTACCGTTAGAGTCATATATTCTTTCATTTTCAAACTTTTTCTTGAACCACTCTTTAGTGATCTCTGCTCCAAGACCCGGAGTTTCACCAAGGTGATCGAAAGTAGCTCCCTTAATGGTATTAATATCATCCTTAAGCGATATATAACCGAAGATCGCATTCCATAAACCATTCCCTCTAAGTGGTACGATATAATATTTGGAACCCTTTACTTCAGCCACATACAATGGGAAAATCTGATCTTTTACCGGCTTCTTAAGCTCTTTTGCAAGATCCACTTTAAAAGCATCTACAGATTCATCTACACTTCCATCTTCTCTTAGAGCGATCTCCTCTATAATATATTGATCATATAACTCTTTTGCTCCATCCCTGTCTGTAGTGATTCCAACAGTGGCAAGAATATTCTGCATCTTTTCCTTACGTACATTCTCCTGCTGAGTTGGCTGAAGGGAAGTAGCAGCAAAAGCAAGTACCGCAGCTACTACAACTACCATGATCACGGCGAACATAAAAGTATAGCCGTTGCTATTTGTTTTATTTACTGATTTCTCTTCCATATCTATGCTGTTTCTACCTGAGGGTTCGCACTCTTAAGTCGTTTCTTTCTCTTGTTGATATTCGCCTGTACCACGTAGTGATCTATGGTTGGAGCAAATACATTCATCAATAGAATTCCAAGCATTACACCTTCGGGATAAGCGGGGTTAAAGACGCGAATCATAACCGAGATAAATCCTACCAGGAATCCATATATCCATTTACCTTTCATGGTCTGTGCAGCCGATACCGGATCTGTTGCCATGAAAACAATACCAAAAGCAAGTCCACCAACAATTAGATGCAGGTACCATGGGAAGTTGGTAAGATCGTTACCTTCAAGTCCCATTGATGGAAGCGCATTAAAGATTAATCCCATCACTGCCGCACCAATAAAGGCACTTAAAATAATTCTCCAGCTACCTACTTTAGTAAAGATTAGTAAAAGAGCTCCAGCAAGGATACATATCGCAGAAGTTTCAGCGATAGACCCCGGAATCACACCAGAGAACATATCCATAGCGGAATATCCAACATCATTTCCAGCTGCAAGTTTCCCCAGAATGGTTTCACCAGATACTGCATCAACCTCTCCGGCATTACTTACCCATACCGTGTTACCAGACATATATGTTGGATAGGCGAAAAAGGCGAAAGCCCTGGCGGTTAAAGCAGGATTCAGAATATTCATCCCGGTACCTCCAAAAGCTTCTTTCCCGATCAATACTGCAAATACTACAGATAAAGCTACCATCCATAATGGAATATCGATAGGCATGATCATTGGTATTAGCAATCCTGTTACCAGGTATCCTTCGTTTACTTCGTGACCTCTGAAAATTGCAAAGGCGAATTCAATTCCCAGACCAACGGCATAAGAAACCGCGATCATAGGTAAAATTTTAAGTGCACCATGAATAAAGGCATCCATAAACGGAACACCTTCGGCATATTCTGGTAATTGGTGCAGATACTGGTATCCACCATTCCACATTCCGAAAATCAAAGCCGGAACCAATGCCAGAACAACGGTAATCATTGTTCTCTTCAGGTCTACTGCGTCACGTATATGCGCACCCTTTTTTGTTGTATGGTTGGGAGTAAACAGAAAGGTATCCAGTGCGTTGATCGCCGGCGCATACTTTTCCAGTTTATTACCCTTATTAAAAGGCTCCCTGATTTTATCTAATCTTTGTCTAATCCATTCCATAGTTCATCAGTATTTTAACCTACTTCAGTGATCATTAAATCCAGACCAAGTCTTATAACTTCCTGAATTTCGATTTTTGAGGTATTTACGTATTCAACTAACGCAAAATCTTCCGGAGCCACTTCATAGATCCCCAGATTTTCCATCTTTTCGATATCTCCTGCCATACAAGCCTTAATAAGCTGCATTGGATATATATCCATAGGAAGCACTTCTTCCATTTCACCGGTTACCACTAAAGCACGCTCTTCACCATTAAGATTGGTAGTTGGAGCATATTTTCTATTAGGGAACAACCAGGACAGGGATGTCTTGGAATGCGAGTGTATATTATTATAGGTAAAAGGCAACCATCCAAAAATTCGGTAATTATTACCTTCTGGAATTAAGGTCACTTCATTCCTGTAAAAACCGATGTATTGATTATTGGATAATTGCGTACCGGTAAGCACATCTCCTGAAATAATTCGAACATCATCTGGAGCCTGACCAATAAGGTCTGCCACATTTGAGCCAATTACTCCGTGATAATATTTTCTGTCTTTAGCCTCGCTACCTGTTACAGCTACTGTACGCTCGGCACGATATTGCCCGGTAAGAAAAACATTACCAATAATAGCAACATCTTCAACTCCAACAGTCCATACTCTCTCCCCTCTGTTAATAGGATCTACTTTATGGATCTGCACACCTACATTTCCAGCCGGGTGCACACCATTTACATGATGAAGTTCCACACCCTGAATATCTTTTAAATACGCAGCAGAACTATCATCCACGGATAAATGAACCTTTCCCGGAGTCAATTTTCTAAGAGCATTGATCCCTTCCTGGAAGGCCGCAACCTTATCTTTAATAATAAATCCTTTATCTGCAGCTAAAGGTGCAGTTGTGACAGCAGAAATAAAGATGGCTTTCGGAGTGTCCTTTGGATCGGCAACGATATCATAAGGTCGCTGAATAATAAAGGCCCCACAGCCACTTTCTAGAATTCTTTCCTTTACATCTCTAGCATCGGCTTTAGCTGCATCCATCTTACCAAAATCACGGTAAGCATCCTCAGCATCTGCTTCGATAATAATTTCAAGGATCCTTCTTTTATCTCCTCTTTTAATTTCTTTTAGCACACCGCTTACAGGTGTAGTAAAGCGAATTTCATCTGTATATTTTGAATAGAAAATCTCATCACCGGCAAGAAGTTTTGCTCCTTCTTTTACAACCATTTTAGGTACTACAGTGTGAAAATCTGGCGGTTTGATCGCATAGGTCTTAGATCTGGGAGCTTTTACAAGCTCTTTTGCCGCCTCCCCTTCTAATCGCAGAGATAATCCTCTTTTAATTCGAATGTCTTTTGACATAGGATGGAGTGTATGTTAAATTTTTAGTTTAAAGTCGTGCAAATTTATGAATTTTCACTCCATATATCCCAAGAATTATTAGATTTTTAAATTGGTCAACTGTTAAAATAAATTCATGCTAAATCCTTATTTCTATTAACTTTGTCTATTATAAAATATATGAGAGCTTTTCTTTTATTCTTATTTATCGCCGGGTTTTATTTCTCTGCAAAAAGTCAATTAACACGAGAAACTCCTCCGCCGGCATTCATCAGGACGATAATTTTCGAGGGAGAATCCCCGGAAAATCAAACCAATCCAGTGATCAGGCTGGGTGGTTCCTTAAGGCTTAGTTTTGACGATATTATTGGTGACGAGGCAGATTACTATTACACGATTGAGCATTTTAATTTTGACTGGACGCCAAGCCAGCTGAGTAAAAATGAATTTCTTGAAGGTTTTGATAATGTAAGGATTATTAATTACACCAATGCCTCGAATACCCTACAGCCCTATACTCATTATGAACTAAGCATACCTAATAATAATGTACGGGAATTGAAAGTTTCCGGTAATTATCTGTTAAGTGTTTACAACAGTAACCGTGAGCTTGTCTTTTCCAGAAAATTCATGGTTTATGAGCCCCTGGCGCAGATCCAGGCAGAAGTCAAGCGGTCCAGGGACCTTCGATTTATAGATGAAAAACAGGTGGTGAATTTTCAAATTAATTCGCCAGACCTGTTGCTGAAAAATCCCGAGCAAAATGTTATGGTAAGCCTGGTACAAAATAATAATCTAAAACTTGCCATCCATGACCTTAAGCCACAATATACTATTGCTAACGATTTAATTTACCGCTATGACGAGCAATCGGCGTTCTGGGGAGGCAATGAGTTTCTGCAATTCGACAATAAAGAGATCAGGGTAACTACTTCAGATATTGCCAGCGTGGAATTAAATGACCTTTATCACCATTACCTATTCCTTGATTTCACACGAAAGAATGAACCTTACACCTACAATCCCGATATTAACGGTGGATTCGTAGTTAGAAATATACAGGCACAAAACTCAGATATTGAAGCAGATTATATCTGGGTACATTTCAGGCTCAAAAACTATGATAACCTGGACGATGCTGAGATCCATATTTACGGCGGTTTTAATAATTTTGAGCTAGATAGAAGTACCATAATGACCTATAACCAGGAAACCGGATATTATGAGGGTGCGAGGTTATTTAAACAGGGTTATTATAATTACCGGTATGTGGTACTTAATAATGACGGCAGTATCGATGATGGATTCATTAGCGGTAATTTTGATGAAACAGAGAATCTATACAGTATCCTGGTATATTATCGCACGCCGGGCGCAAGGTATGACCGAATGATAGGTGCAGGCTATGTAAATTCAAGGAATATTCGCAACTAACAACATGTCCTGATGTTAGAAGAATTTGACAAAAAGGATAAGCTATATAACCACCGTGGCGAAACCTGCCTTAACTGCCAGCTACCCCTGGAAAAGAGCGATCATTTCTGCCCGAATTGCGGCCAGAAGAACAGCACCAAAAAACTTAGTTTCAGCGATTTCTTCGTGGAATTTTTCTCCGGAATGTTTGCTTACGATTCCAGATTTCAGCGAACCTTAAGGGTGATGTTATTTAGCCCGGGCCAGATTTCCAAAGATTATATCCGGGGAAAAAGAATGCGCTATGCAAATCCTTTCAGATTCTATTTAAGCGCATCGATCATTTTTTTTCTAATTGCAGGTATTACCGATAGATTCGAGGGAGTAAATTTTGCCGGGCAAACCGAAAGTTTTCAGGATCAGGTAATAAAGATCAAAAAAGATAGCTTATTACAGGCTGAGTTAAAGGAACTGGAAGTACTTAAAAAAAATAACATACAGATAGACAGCCTTATCAACAATATCGCTGAAAAAGAATCCAGGACCGAATCCTATAAGGATATATATATTTCAGAGGCAGGTCTTGACACCATGAATTACTTCAGCCGAAATGGAACAAAGCTTAAGGTCTTCTACAAATTTTATAAAGATACCAGGCAAACTTCTTCAGAAAAAGCATTAGAAACACTCGATTATAATAATACCGGTTGGAACCAGTGGCTTTATCAAAAGGCGGTTAAATTCGATCTGTTCTATAACAATCCAAAACTTTTCGCCGATTATTTTGTAAGCAAGCTGCCATTCATAATCTTCTTTTACCTGCCGGTTTTCGCCTTATTCATCTGGCTTTTATATTTAAGACGACCATTTAATTACATGGAGCACCTCATCTTTGCTTTTCATGTACAAACTACACTATTCGTCTTATATATTATTGGTTATACCATAGATTATTTCCTGAAAAGCGACCTTGGTTTTACCCTGGCCAACACCATATTTATCTTCTACCTGTATAAGTCTATGCGCAATTTTTATGGTCAGAGCCGTGTTAAAACGATTTTAAAGTTCATTTTACTAAACATTATATTTTTTACATTAGCTGTAATCGCAACCATTATTGCTGTAATAATATCATTTTCAATATTTTAAAATGACACAACAGGTTACCAAAGGCATAAAGATCTCTGTCGAAACTAATTTCGAAGGCATGTTCTACAAGAACTACAAGATGCAATATGCGTTTGGTTACCAGATCACTATTGAAAATCAAAGCACCGATTCCGTTCAGTTAGAATCAAGGTTTTGGGAGATAAAAGATATTTTGAATGAAACGATCACTGTCTCGGGTGAAGGAGTTGTGGGCAGGAAACCTATATTGCAACCTGGTGAGAGTCATACCTATAAAAGCGGCTGTCTTCTCACGGGCCCTTTTGGTGCTATGAGGGGACATTATACCATGAATAACTTTCGCAAT
The DNA here is from genome assembly GCA_041580575.1 of Christiangramia sp. Taxonomy (GTDB): domain Bacteria; phylum Bacteroidota; class Bacteroidia; order Flavobacteriales; family Flavobacteriaceae; genus Christiangramia. The sequence continues at coordinate 4,739 of JBFGDP010000002.1, read as the reverse complement.
GGAAAAAAATTCAACGTTAGCATACCTTCGTTCAAACTGGGAGCTACTTATGCTTTAAATTGAATGTACTTGCTAGTAACCTCCTTGGACTTTAAATTTTCATAACTGAATTTTATTGCATTAGCCGAATTTACCACCTGGCTAATACTTTGAGTTTTTAAAAAACCCCGGTCTATCACCAGATCATATTCTTTATTACCTTCCCCTGCGTTGTGATGAAATTCCAAAAGCGAAGAAGAGGAAAGACCTTTAGATTCCTTCAGGTTTTTGAACCACTTTCGTCGCCTGGCTTTCATTTCTTCAGAATAGAGAGGTGAAGAAGACCAAATATGTTCTTTTAACGGTAAGGTAGTAATCCTGCGTTCTTTCCCATCCCATAAGAATTCTCTAAAAACAAGCCCGTTACTCCAATCTACTATGACCATGGTAAATGGTTCTATACCTTCTAATTCATAATCCTGCATGACCTTATTCAGCCTTTTCTCACTTAAAAAATCCTTGACGACCAATCCCCTGCTTTTTCTATATTCTGGCTTTCTAACGTGGGGTTGCTCAGCTCCATTCATAAGACAGACGCATCTTAGATGTTCACTAACGCCTAACCAGGTACCGCCAGCCTCCTCATCTTTGGGATAATACAAATAGGTGGTTTTAAAAATTTCCTTTTGTGGCGGCAGGGTTTTTCTACTAATTGCTTCATCCCGATTGGAGGTTAAGATAAAGCCATTCATAGAATCTGGATGCGGCACTAAGGTGATGGTACACATAGGTGAATTTCAAAATTTTAAGGAAAATTACAAAAAAAGTTAAGCTTTCGTCAAGTGGTCATACTTGTTCTTTAAAACCGCTTTATTTTTTTACCTTTAGCGCAATTAAATTACAATCGAAAAAAGCAAAATTTATATTATGGGAAAAGGATTTTTTCAAGTTCCGGAAGCTGTTAATGAACCAGTAAAAACATACGCCCCCGGAACCCCAGAAAGAGAAGAAGTATTACTTACTTATAAGGATCTATGGAACGCAAATACTGAAGTTCCTCTTTATATTGGATCTGAGCAGGTAAAGACCGGTGATACGAGAACGATCAATCCTCCACATGATCATCAACATGTAGTAGGGACTTATCATATTGCGAAAAAAAAGCATGTGGAAAAGGCGATTTCTGAAGCCCTGGAGGCCAGAAAAAAATGGTCTAAACTAGAATGGGAGCAGCGTGCAGCTATTTTCCTGAAAGCTGCAGACCTAATTGCCGGTCCATATAGACAAAAAATGAATGCATCGACCATGATCGGTCAGTCTAAGAATATATACCAGGCTGAAATTGATGCCGCTTGTGAGATCTGCGATTTTCTACGCTTTAATGTAGAATATATGGCTCAGATTTACAGCGAGCAGCCAGAATCTTCTGAAGGGATCTGGAATCGTGTGGAATACAGACCGTTAGAAGGTTTTGTCTATGCTATTACCCCTTTCAACTTTACCGCGATCGCCGGGAATCTGCCATCAAGTGCTGCCCTTATGGGGAATGTTGCGGTTTGGAAACCTAGTGACAGCCAGATGCTTTCAGCTCAGATAATCATGGAAGTATTCAGAGAAGCTGGTCTTCCTGATGGTGTAATAAATATGGTAAATGGAGATCCGGAAATGGTTACCGATACTGTACTAGCCAGTCCTGATTTTGCCGGAATACACTTTACCGGAAGTACGGATGTCTTTAAAGGTATATGGCAAAAAATTGGAAATAATATTCACACTTACAAAACCTATCCAAGAATAGTAGGAGAAACAGGTGGTAAAGATTTCATTCTTGCTCATCCTACGGCTAATCCTAAACAGGTTGCAACAGCAATTTCAAGAGGTGCTTTTGAGTACCAGGGACAAAAATGTAGTGCTGCATCCAGGGTTTACCTTCCAAAAAGCCTATGGCCTGAGATCAAGGATTTCGTAGTGCAGGATGTAAAGTCCTTCAAAATGGGTACTCCTGAAGATATGACCAATTTTATCAATGCGGTAATTCACGAAGGGTCTTTCAATAAACTGGCTAGTTATATAGATAAAGCTAAAAAAGATAAAAACGCAGAGATCATCGTTGGTGGTAATTATGATAAGTCTAAAGGCTACTTTATTGAGCCTACCGTTATTCTTACCACAGATCCTCATTACACCACTATGGAAACCGAACTATTCGGCCCAGTGGTTACCGTATATTTATATGATGATAAGAACTTTGATGATAATAAATGGGCTGAGATCTGCGAAATTGTAGACAACACCAGTATCTATGCCCTTACAGGTGCTATTTTATCTGGCGACCGTTATGCGGCAGCTCAGGCAACAGACCTGCTTCAAAATGCTGCGGGTAATTTTTACATCAATGATAAACCTACCGGTGCGGTAGTTGGCCAGCAACCATTTGGTGGAGCCAGAGCCAGTGGGACCAATGATAAGGCAGGTTCTAAAATGAATCTAATGCGCTGGGTTTCTGCAAGATTGATCAAGGAAACATTTGTTCCGGCAACAGATTACAGATATCCATTCCTGGGTGAATAGTTATCCTTTAATCATTATAGCACAAAGCCATCTCTTCGGGATGGCTTTTTTTTGTTAGTCACTCATTTCAAAACACTTAGAAAATAAAATGATTGATGGTCGATTTCAACGATTATAATAATCCTTTAACGATTTATTAGGATATATTAATAAATTTACTTTAAATTTATGAGCTATTTCACTTGCAATCAAACTGTTGCATTTCGAGTAGCATACTGCCCCACAGTTTATTTTTTAAATGCCCCACATTTAACAGCCCCACGTTAAAATCCTACAGTATTAAGTATTGTAAACACCGTAGTCATTATGGGGATAAAATTACATGGAAATTTTTTATGGTTTCTTCTATTCCTCCCGGCTCTTATCTGGGGGCAGTGTCCTGGCTCTGTTTCAATTTCACTAGATCCAGACAATACTACTATATGTGACGGTACCAACGTAACATTTACGGCTACTCCTAATGGTGGCTCAGGGAATTTTTCTTTTCAATGGCAGATAAATAATAATGACGTAGGAAGCAACAGTGCTACATTTTCTAGCAATAGCTTAAGTAATGGCGACAAAGTAAGAGTAATTGTGACCACTGATGCCGATCCAGGTGATTGCTCAACTAATAGCAGTCAAATTACAATGACTGTAAATTCCAACAAAACACCTACGGTTACCCTTAATTCTTCCCCAACTACCAAATGTATTGGGGAACCAGTTAATTTTACGGCTGCTAATACAAATGGTGGAAATAACCCGCAATATGCCTGGTATATAAATTCAGAAACAAACCCGGCGCAAACCTCCACATCCAATACCTTTTCAATAAATAGTCTACCGGCAGGAGCAAACAGTGTCCGGGTAGTAATGACAAGTAATCTTACCTGTTTGACTGTGCCAACTGCAGAAGCCACAGCAAATATTACGATAACCGATAATGCTTCGATCAGCGTACCGGGCAACAAGGATCAAAGCGATGTTTGTATTAATTCTGCCATAGATCCAATTGTATTTTCAATAGGTGGCAGCGGAAATGGTGCTTCTGTGACAGGACTACCTTCCGGAGTAACCGGTAATTATAGCAGTGGCAACTTCACTATCAGTGGTTCTCCAGCAAGTTCAGGATCGTTCAACTATACAGTTACAGCTAATGGTCCTTGTGATTCCACCACTGAATCAGGTACTATAACCGTAGTAAAGGACGCAACTATAAGCCTAGATTCAGGAAATAATGATCAGGTTGTCTGCCAGAATCAGGCAATCGCAGATATTACTTACAATATTGGGGAAACAGGAGATAACGCAACTGTTTCGGGTCTCCCATCCGGTATTTCAGGAAGTTTTTCGGGAGGGGTTTACATCATCAGCGGTTCAAGCTCAGTTACCGGAATCCATAATTATATTATTACTGCCACAGGAACTTGCGGCGATTCTGAAACTCTAAATGGCTCCATAACGATAAATGAAAATCTTGAACCCTCTGTGAGTATAATTTCATCTGATGCTGATAATACTATTTGTGCAGGAACCGAGGTAACTTTTAATGCCACACCAGGGAATGGCGGCAGTAATCCATCCTATCAGTGGCTGGTTGATGGATCCAATGCCGGTACTAATAGTTCAACCTTCACCACATCCTCTCTTACCGATGGTCAAAAGGTAAGCGTGATTATGACTTCTAGTGAAACTTGCTTAACACAGCCCACTGCGACAAGCGATGAAATTACCACCACTGTAAATCCCAATCTTACTCCTGCCGTGACAGTTACTCCCAGCGATAGTGATATATGCGATGGTGACAGTATCACATTTACCGCTACGCCAACTAATGGGGGAACAGCACATTCTTATCAATGGAAACTTGATGGCACCAACGTAGGAACAAATAGTCCTACCTATACTACTAATAATTTAAGTGCCGGACAAAACGTTACCGTGGTGCTTACTTCTAATGAAACCTGTTTAGCAACTACAACCGCCACCAGCGACCCGGTAAGTGTAACTGTAAATCCTAATCTTTCACCTGAGGTATCTATAGTTTCTAATGATATAAATAATATTATATGTTCAGGCTCTTCCATCACTTTTACCGCGACACCTGTCAATGGTGGAGCTGGTCCAACTTACCAGTGGTATGTTGACGGAAGTCCAGCAGGATCTGGAGGAGCATCTTTTACTACTTCAAGTTTAACCAATGGCCA
>JBFGDP010000001.1:0-68988 GCA_041580575.1 Christiangramia sp. | reverse complement strand
TCCTTTTGAAAATCTCCGGTTGGCCAGTAAGCCCCGGAGATTTTTACTTTCTTGATACCATAATCAAACGAAACCCTAATGATGGGTACTTCTGCATTAAGAGCAATATAATAAAAACCGGTCCTCCATTTATCAGTCCTTTGCCGGGTTCCTTCCGGGGACATAGCTAACCGAAATCTTTCATTATCATTGAAAATTTGGGTTATAGCATCTACTTTATTCTTATTTCCGGAGCGGTCTATTGGGGATCCGCCAACCATCTTGAAATACCACCCAAACGGCGGTTTAAATAGTTCCTGCTTTCCCACGAAGTTAATCTGCACATCCATGATCTTTCTAACCAGTATTCCGATCAAAAAATCATAAGAACTGGTGTGTGGAGCAACAATGACCACACATTTTTTAATTGCAGGATCAAAATCATTTTCCAGACGCCAACCTAGAACCTTAAAAAATATAAATTTCGCTAACCACCGCATACTTTCTTTATTCCCGGTGATGTTTAGTAGATTTATCTCCCCTACGCCTCTTCTTTTCTTCACGCAATAGAGAAAGCTCTCTACCGGTTTGCCCTTTAACAGAAGTGTTTTCCTGAGCTCTTCTTAACAGATATGGCACCACATCCCGAACAGGTCCAAAAGGAACCAATTTTACGGCGTTGTAACCTTTTTTTGCAAGGTTATAACTTATATGATCACTCATCCCATATAACTGACTAAACCAGATGCGCTCATCATCAATAGACAATCCCTTATCCTCGATGATCTGAAGCCCGAGGTAACTACTTACTTCATTATGCGTCCCGATAAATACAGATATTTCCTCCAGATGATTTAGGCAATAGGATAAGGTACTATTGAAGTTAACATCTGTAGCCTCTTTACTTTCACAAATTGGGGAAGGATATCCAAGTTTTTTAGCCCTGGCGTTTTCCTTTTCCATATATGCTCCTCTAACAATCTTTGCTCCGATCTTGAAGCCATCCTTTTTTGCTCTCTCGTGTAAACCTTTGAGATAATCTAACCGATCCCACCGGTAACACTGCAGGGTATTATATATCAATACTTTTTCTTTGGTATTGTATTTTCTCATCATTTCCTCCATGAGATCATCGGCGGCAGTCTGCATCCAGGTCTCCTCCCCATCTGCATATAATCTTACGTCTAATTCATAAGCTTTACTGCAAAGCGTATCTACCCTTTTCTTAACGCGCTCCCATTCCTGTTTTTCATCATCACTAAGGCTTATTTTCTCGCTTACTTTTTCCCATATTGCAAATCGTCCTATGCCGGTTGGTTTGAACATAGCAAACGGAATTTCCTCCTTGCCCTTAGCATATTCAATAAGACTAAGTTTTTTACGCATCGCTGCATCAAACTCCTCTTCAGTTTCTTTTCCTTCTACTGAGTAATCTAAAATACTGTGCAGGTTTTCGCTATACATTTCCCTGGTCACAGGCTTGCAGTCCTCTTCGGTCACTCCACCGCAAAATTGTTCAAAAATGGTTTTTTTGATGATCGTCTCTACGGGAAGGTGTAATTTAAGAGACAATTTGGTAAGAGCGGTACCGGCCTTTACGATGGTTGGACGGTTCATCATACTAAATAAAAATATTGCCCGGTCCAGGTCTGTATTAGACTTTAATTTAAAAGCCGATTTGGTATTATTGAATATCTTTTTTCTTATCATTACGCGCTATTAATCGGGCAAATATAATTATTGAAGTTGATTTAATTCACAAATTCTAATTAATTTCCCCCGCATAAATCCTAATGAAATGAACGATTTACAGTCATCCCTTTGTCCGGTTCTGTATGCTGAAAATGGCTTCGAAAAATTGAATGAATTTCTAAGGGAGGAAAAACCTTCTGTGATCTTTATTTTAGTAGACACGAACACACATGAAAGTTGTCTTTCCAGGTTCCTACAAAAAATAGATACTAGTATAAACACCGAGGTAATCGAGATCGAGGCGGGCGAAGAATATAAAAATCTTCAAACCTGTGAAGGGGTATGGAACGTTTTATCAGAATTAGGTGCAGATCGTAAGAGCTTGATGATCAATCTTGGAGGAGGTGTGGTAACAGACCTCGGCGGATTTGTCGCGTCAACCTTTAAACGTGGTATAAAATTCATTAATGTACCCACTACCCTCTTATCTATGGTTGATGCTTCTGTAGGTGGTAAAACCGGAGTTGATCTGGGTAATCTAAAAAATCAGATAGGAGTCATTATTCAACCCGAAATGGTGATTATAGATTCTCATTTTCTGGAGACATTATCTGCTAAAGAAATGCGAAGTGGCCTGGCAGAGATCCTGAAACACGGATTGATCGCTGATGAAAATTACTGGAAGAAGGTAACCAATCTGGCTGGGTTAGATTTATCAAATCTTGATGATATCATCAAGGGTTCTGTAATGATCAAAGCAAAAATCGTTAAGCAGGACCCAAATGAGAAAAATGTGCGTAAGACCTTAAATTATGGACATACCCTTGGACATGCTATTGAATCCTACTGCCTTACGCACGACCAAAAAGAAAAACTGCTTCACGGTGAAGCGATTGCAGCAGGGATGATCCTGGAAACCTATATCTCGAACAAATTGCAGAATTTTACAAAAGAGAAACTCGAACAAATAAATAAAGTAATCAAAGAACTGTATGGACAATGTGATTTTTCGAGTGACGATATTATTCAAATCAAGGAGCTCATGAAATTCGATAAAAAGAATGAACGGGGAAATATCAACTTTGTACTTTTAAAGGATATCGGTGAGCCCATTATAGATATTACCGTTCCCGATGAGATCATAGACCAGGCCTTTAACTATTATTTAAGTAATTGATTTTAAACAGTTTAAATTTTAAAATATTTAAGTATTATGTTTTGTGTGTAATTTGATTTTTTAATTATACTTGCATAAACGAATTACAATATGAAAAGGATAATCGTAGATTATAAAAAACTTACTCCCGAAATTTTGGGCTTGTTAGTAGACAAGTATCCTGACGGCTATGATGATGATCAGGTCATTTCTTTTAAGAATGCTAAAAATGAGACTGTAGAGGCGGTAGAGGTTCGCACAGAAGATACTGTTTACCTGGTTAAAGTGAGTACCCGCCTGGAGAATACCATGGCTAATTTTGACGAGGACGATTATGATGATTCAGAATTTAATGATCCTATAGTAGACATCCCTGAGAAAACAGAAGATGTCGAAGAGGAAGAAGGTGATAAATAATTGATTCTTCCATATAACAAAAAAAAGGAGCGGTTAACCGCTCCTTTTTTTATGCATTTTTTTTTTACGCATGTTGTAAATCATGTTTTCCTTCCTTGATCTCTTCGATCAACTTAGCATTAAATGCCGGAAGGTCATCTGGATTTCTACTGGTCACAAAAGCTTCATCTACCACTACTTCTTCATCTACCCATAGTGCCCCTGCATTCTCTACATCTTTTCTTATAGAATTAAATGACGTCATAGTTCTGCCGTTCACAACATCTGCACTTATTAAAGTCCAGGCCGCATGGCAAATCGCTGCTACTGGCTTTTTTTGTTTAAAGAAGTCTCGCACAAAAATAAGAGCAGATTCTTCGCGTCTTAATTTATCTGGATTTATGACTCCTCCTGGCAATACGAGGGCATTGTATTCTTTTGCTGAAACTTCGTCCAGACTATAATCCACATCAAAATCTTTACCCCAGTTATCCTTATCCCAGGATTTTATCTTTCCTTTTTCCAGACTAACAACATCAACCTTAAATCCTTCTTTCTCCATTGCTTCTTTTGGAGAGGCCAACTCACTTTCTTCAAATCCATTTGTAGCCAAAATCGCAATTCTCTTTTCCATAATAAAATTTAAATTTTTAGTTCACTCAAAGATACCAGATGAAGGAAGGTTAATGTATTAAGAACCTACTAAAACCACGGGGTATAGAGTTAAACCTTTATTAAGGGGGAAGCTAATTTTCTTTATTTTTTTCTTTTTCGTTAAAATCCAGATGAGATTTCAATTTATCCAGAATATGTTTTTCTTCTTCAATTTCCATCTTTCGACGTTCCAGTTTTTCCATTTCCTGGTAAATTGCCGGTTCGCCAAACCTATTGGGAACAATCTTTTCTTTTGTAATTAGTGCATATTGTACGGTAAATTCTGCGCCGAAGAATAGGATAAGGCAGGTAAAATACACCCATAATAAAATTAGAACTACCGAGGATGCTCCACCATATACCGAGCCGGGAGAACTTTGGCCAAAGTAAAAACTGATAAGTGATTCACCAATAAGAAAAAGAATCGAGGTCAAAGCAGCCCCCACATAAGTGGTTCTTATCCTTATCTTAATGTCTGGGAGCAATTTAAAAATAGCAGCAAAAAGTGTGGTTATAATAAAAAAGGAAAGTAGATAATTAGCAACATTTACCATAAGCTCGGTCACATCGGGGAAAAAGTTTTCAACTTTTTCAGATACAATATGTAATAATGCTGAAATGACCATCGCTATCAATAAAAGCAACCCAAGCACGAAAACCATTCCCAGGGAGATCACACGGTCCAGAATAAGCCGCATTAGATTGGTTCTTTTCGCTGCGACGTTCCAAATATTGTTCATCGCTATCTTAAGCTGAAAGAACACACCTGTTGCCCCAAAAACCAACATGGCTAGTCCAAAGAGCACCGTTAAGGTAGAATCCTGATTCAGGGCGGCATTCTCGATCATTGATTCCACGGCATTAGCAGTATCCTCTCCAATAAATTTGGAGATTTCACCGGTTAATCGACCCTGCACGGCTTCCTGCCCAAAAAAATAACCCGCAATACTTACTACGATAATTAATAGAGAGGGAAGGGAAAATAATGCATAATAAGCAATAGTAGCACTTCTAGCGTAGGCTCCGTTCTTTTCCCAGCTTAAATAGGATTTCTTTAATAATTTCAGAAATATTTTAAACCCTCTCAACATTAAAGATACCTGTTGGTTATAATCTCTTTATGATGCAAGGCATGCCCAACCATAATAAAGCCAATAGCTCTTGGAGAACCATTCACGTCGTTCATATTCCCTATCACACTCAACATATCCACGGTAAAACTTTTGTAAAGCAGAATTCCCGACTTTCGTACGATCTCAAACTCTTCGATAAGGTCTGCCGTGCTTCTATGCTCGCTGTGAGAATTCAATACATAAAGATCGTGATCGAAGCCAGGTAATGATTTTTGTTCGTTTCTGGCAAAACAAAGTGCGCGGTATTGAAAAATTCTCTCTGTATCTATGATATGCTGTACCATTTCAAGAATACTCCATTTTTCAGGTTTATACCTATAACTCCATTTTTCCGAAGGAATAGTTTTAAAGAAAGATATCATCTCCTCGGTATTGGTCTGCAAAGTGGTGAGGAGATCTGCATCATCCTCTATTTTCGCGATATATCCGGAATAGAAATCTCCAAATTCCCCATGAGTTAATTTAGATTTTTTCATTTAAGCTGAATTTCTACTTGCATTAATATTTCCGTAAAGAGACCTGGTCACAATCTTCTCATAGATATCTAATTTTTCCCTGTGATCGTCCGGCTGCGCGTTTAGTTGCTGAATGGTCCGCAATGCGTGTTGCTGAATTGTTAACAGAGGTAAAACTATTCGCTCCCTGGCTTCAATAGAGGCTCTACCGGCAGGTTGATTCTGCATTAGTTTATCATACCCGGTCACCTTCAAGAGCATTTTCTTGCTGCGCTCAAATTCTTCGTGGATCAACTGCCAGAATTCTCCAAATTCTTCATCTTCTTTCATATAAGATGTTAAAGGAAAGAAAGACTTGGTAAGACTCATCATACTGTTTTCCAGAAGAGTTCTGAAAAATTCTGAATTATTATATAATTGCTGTACTCTATCAAAATTTCCGTCTTTTTCAAATTTTGCCATGGCTGTTCCTACCCCAAAGAATCCGGGAACATTTTGCTTCAACTGGCTCCAGCTACCTACAAATGGGATTGCACGAAGATCTGAAAGATTTAACTCAGCAGATTTATTTCGTTTTGATGGCCTGCTCCCAATATTGGTTTTCGCATAATATTTTAAGGTACTCATCTTCTCCAGATAGGGAATAAATCTTGGATGCTTCTTAAAATCTGTATAGGTCGCATAACTGATCTCGGCTAGCTCTGTCATGGTGTTTCTGTCATCCTCCCGCAGCTCGTTCTTTCCATTACTAAAAATCTCATTAGAAACACCAGAACTTAACAACTGTTCCAGATTATAGGTACAGGAATCCTTAGTTCCAAAATTTGAACTAATAGTTTGCCCCTGGACGGTGAGCTGAATTTCTTCATTTTCTATGGTTGGCCCTAAAGAAGCGTAGAATTGATGGGTTTTACCACCGCCTCTGGCAGGAGGCCCTCCTCTACCGTCAAAAAAGACCACTTTGATCCCATACTCCCGGGAAATTTTTGTTAATGCCTCTTTGGCTTTGAAAATACTCCAGTTCGCCATAAGATAGCCTCCATCTTTAGTCCCGTCACTAAAGCCCAGCATGATAGTTTGTTTATTTCCCCGGCGTTCAAGATGCTCTTTATATACAGGATTATTATAAAGATTTTCCATCACGATATGAGCCTTCTGTAAATCTGGCACTGTTTCAAATAGCGGGATTACATCTACACTTGGTTTTTCCCAACCGGTCATCCTAATAAAGGCAAATGGCTGCAATACGCCCTGCACACTTCCGCAGTTACTAATTATGTATCGATTAGCTCCTGGCTCTCCGCTTTTCTCCTGGATTTCCTGCATTGCATAAATAGATGACAAAGTAGCTTTCGCCATACCTTCCTCAAAATCTTCGAGATCTACCTTCGCAGTTACTTTACTCAGTATTTCTATCTGGCTTTCATCATCCAGTTCATTAAAATCTGAAGGGATCAATTCAGGTTTTAATGCCTTGATCTCATCCAGTACTTCCTGGTGAATACTTGAATCCTGCCTTATATCCAGGGTCGCAAAATGATAACCGAAGAGGTTGACTTTATTGATCATATCGTCTACCTCGTCCAGGAACAGGGATTGATGTTTTTCAACCAGTATATTTTTGATCCTGTACAGCTTATGCTTAAGATCCTTAAGTGGTAGTTTAATATTTCCTGATCGCGAAATTGCAGAATCATACAATCCTTTTTCTATTTCACCCATCAACTCATGTACCTCTCTAAAAGTAAGACGGCGCTTTAATTCCCGAATATCCCGGTAATAATTAAGCAATACCGTTCTTCTTAATCTCTTAGCAACTCTCAGAGTAATATCTGTAGTCACAAATGGATTCCCATCTCTATCTCCACCGGGCCAGAATCCAAGGTTTATCACCTGGTTACCAACTTCTTCCCCGTCAAATATATTTTGCTGAATATAATTATGGATCTTACTCGCACTTTGATAGAAAACATTCTCAAAATACCAGATCAAATTCACCGCTTCATCATACGGTGTAGGCTTTTCCTTATTGAAAAAAGGCGTTTTACCTAATTGAGCCAGTAACTGCTTGATCCTTACCAGATCATTGTTACGAATAGCATTATCCAGATCAGTTATAATTCCTAGTACGGTTCCGGGATAGAATTGGGTGGGATGAGCAGTTAGGGTTGGCCTAACCTTGAACCTTTTAAGATACTCCTTCAACTCTCCCACTCTTTGCTTAGCCTCGGCCTCTTCTTTCACGCTTCTTAAAGTACCGCGACCATCCATATTATTAACAATAGAAAATGAAGCATCTTCAATGGCATCAAAAAGCACCACCTGTCTTTCTATATATTGAATAAACCTGAATAACAGGTCTATTTTTTCTTCTTCAGTAGGATTTTCACCGTATTTTTCAAAGAAACGATCTACAATTTCTGTAGGATTCTGATTTTTTTTAAAGCCACTCTCACAAATTTCCTGAAATAAAGGTAGGAGCGCTCCGGTCTTTTTTATTTCATCGTACGGCAGGGTGAGAAATATACTGTTGTAAACCTGGTATTTCGCAAGCACATTATCATTAAATCTATCTAATCTCGGTTCTCTGTGCATAATAAATATTTTGGATGGTCAATTCGATTAAATTTAAAAAAAAACCCTTCAAACTTAACAGTCTAAAGGGTCTTTAATATAAGTTTAGGACTGTCTACATATCTTTAAAGATAGAATGCATTAATCTCTTCTTATCATTGATACTTTCTTCTAAAGAGATCATAGTCTCAGTTCTGTATACTCCCTCTATGTCATCCAACTGGAAGATAATTTCCTTGGCGTGCTGAGTATTCTTTGCGCGAATCTTGCAGAAAACATTGAATTTCCCTGTAGTAACATGCGCCACTGTTACAAATGGAATTTCATTTATTCTTTCAAGTACAAACTTGGTTTGTGATGTATTTTTAAGGAAAACACCAACGTAAGCGATGAAAGCATACCCCAGTTTCTTATAGTCCAATGTAAGCGAAGAACCAATAATGATCCCAGCTTCTTCCATTTTTTTAACTCGCACATGGACAGTACCGGCAGAGATCAACAATTTCTTAGCAATATCAGTAAATGGGGTTCTCGTATTCTCGATTAACATATCGAGGATCTGATGATCTGTTTCGTCTAATTTAAACTTGGCCATTTTCAACTTCTTTTTTTAATGAAGTTCAAAATTAATACAAAAACGTTGAATTATTGTCAATTTTTTTGACAATTAAAGGGTTTTAACCTCTAATTCTGTACTATTTATGATAATTTTATTAACTATAACGTTTTCGTCAAGTGAAGCATTTCCAGGTAACTGAACCTCCTGCCCGTTGGCATCAAATTCCTTATGCCCGAAATTTGTGATCTTTTGCTCTAATTTTTGAACTTCAGGCATGAAGTTAATTTTTCCCTCATTCAGAACCTCTTTAAACTGAAAACTTATATCCAGAAGCTCATCACCTACCTTAGCATTTCTAATGATCACATCATTAAAAAGCTTCCTATTTTCCGGAATCCTGAAGTATTCCTCATAATCACTGGGACTAAAAGACTTCATAGCGATTTGATAGATACACGAGAATAAGGCTTTAAATAAAAATTTTCGAGTCACCTCTCGTTCATAATCCCCGGGGTAGTGTCCTGCCTCAAAAAGAATGGTGGGTGTTGACAAATGCTGAAAGGTGTCTCCGGCACAATTAATATTAAAAGCATCGTCATACCGCCCAATTCTATTCTCTAGCTCAGAGGACAGATCATTTACCATACCTGCAATTAGCGACATACTAATTTTTCGTGATTCATCCAGGCTCCGTTCTTCGTCTTTAGCCGGGGTCAAAAACGATAAGGTTGCCGGCATAGACGATTCACCCACACTAAATATGGTTCGCTGATCATGAAGATTCAAACAATAATCTGGTTGAACCCGTTTATACAAATCCATTAAAATGCGACTCTCAGGCTGGCTAAGATTCTGCATATCACGATTTAGATCTATATTATTTGCATTTACGCGGGTATAGGCTTCTGCACCATCGGGATTAAGAATGGGAATCACATAAAAAGTGCACTGCTCTACAATCGCTGAAACAATTGGATCGTTAGCCTTTAAATTAAAGATATTAAGAAGGTCAAAAACTGCTTTGGTAGTGGTTCCTTCATTACCGTGCATCTGCGACCAGGCGAGAACCTTTGAATCACCATCTCCAAATTTCACTAATTTAACCGGTTTATTTAAAACCGATTTTCCTAAAATCTCTATTTCAAATTTATCTGAAAGAGAATCTAAGCATATATCCAGCTCCTCATTTTTCAAATACCTTCCCGTGACCTCACTAAATTTTATTGCTCTATAAAGAGGTTCAGATAGAAAATTTTCCAATTCATTATTCTTCATGTTTACAAAACTAAACAATGTAATTTTTACAAATGTAAACAACTGAATTGGTACTCATTGTAAACAATTGTAAACACAGTGACATCCCAGATTCTACACATCCTTGGAAATAATCCTACTGAATATTATATAATGATTATTCTATTGAATTTTAGTTAGTTATGCACTTCTTGATAAACTTAAAGTTTAAGCATTGCCTAAATGTTTACAATTGTAATATTGTGGATTTGTAAATATTATTTACATTTGTAAATGCGGTTCACATTCTAATTAAATTACAATGGTAAACACAGAGAAGTTTGCTTCAAGGCTCAATAAGATCCTTGAATTTTATGATCTTTCAGCGGCTTCGTTTGCTGATAAAATTGAAGTGGGACGCTCCTCCATCTCCCATATTCTTTCCGGTAGAAATAAACCGAGTCTGGATTTTGTCATGAAGGTGGTTAAAAATTTTCCAGAGGTTGAACTATATTGGTTGCTTAATGGTAAGGGAAAATTTCCTGCTATTGCAGATGACCTAGCTCCATCTAATAATATTCAATCTGAAACTATAGCGCCTCCTCCATCTTACTCTGAAAAACAAGTGAAGGTTCCGGTTCCGGATAATAGCCCGGGGATGTCATCAGCAAGACCTGGGAAGGAAATTCAGAAGATCGTTATTTTTTACAGGGACGGCAGTTTTGAAGCCTTTGAAAATTGATTTTTCCGCATAAATTGAATTATTTTGCGCTATGAAGAAAATCGCTGCAATTATCTGCATGATAGCTCTAAGTTCCTGTTTTAATGCTCAAAGGGAATGCAAAGAATTTAGAACTGGTACCTACGAATTTGAAAGTTTTATTAATGGTGAGCTTTTAACTTCTCGTTTTATTAGGAATGATAGTATAGAGATCGAGGAATTTCGTGGTAATACAGACACCTCTACTGTGCGGTGGATCAATGATTGTGAGTATATTTTAAAGAATATAAATCCAGACGGGATGGCCGAAGAAAAACCGATACATATTAAGATACTCACTACGACCCGGGAAGGTTATACGTTTGAATATGGCCAGGTTGGAGATCCAAAAAAGGCCAAGGGAAAGGTTAGAAAAGTCTCTAATTAATCCTACCGCTCTTTAAGAAGTTTGTTTTGCTCCTCCATTAGATCATTCAAATTAGAAAGCAATTCTATATCCTTGGGGGTAACCACTTCCTTATTCTTAGGATCCTGAGCCTTGTTCCTGAAGCGATTCATAAATTTGACGACAAGAAAGATCACGAAACCAATTACGAGAAAATCTATCAAGGTTTCGATAAGTATTCCGTAGCCAATAGATACCTCCTCCACAAAATCTGCTGCTCCTTTTTCACCTGTACCCTCACGAAGTATGATCTTACGGTCGGCATAATTTATTCCGTCGGTAAGTAAAGAAAGCGGTGGCATGATCACCTGCTTTACCAGTACATCCACTACTTTATTAAAGGCCGTACCAATAATGATACCTACGGCCATGTCTATCATATTACCTTTAACGGCAAATTCTTTAAACTCTTTAAATATTCCCATTATTCATCGAATAAAGATGGCTGACCATCAGAGTTGTTATTTTTCTCAGGTGTTTTAGTCGTTTCTGAGTTTATTTTTTCTGAAGGGTTTTCTGCATTTTCTTCAGAATTATCTTCCTCTATTTGCTCATTCTCTTCTTCCGGCGCCTCATAAGGCATGGGGTCAAGTAAATTGATCTGGTTTACCTTTTCAGAGGTTAACTGGTTTCCAAGGGCTTTTATTCCTTTTACAGCAATGAACTCGGCCAGATTTATTTCCTCATTTTCCTTGCGCTCCTTACCTTTTGGCTTTGTATAAACAATTTCAGCCATGGGATAATAATCTGTAGAAACCAGTTCCAGGAAGGAATCCTGATGTTCAGAAATGAATTTTTCCTCTTTATCTGGCTGCTCTATAAGGAAACGTTTTACGTAATAGCGTTCCTTTTCAGGTTCCCAGTAAATGGCAGAAATAGGTTTGTTTTTAGACCATTTTTCCAGTACTATTATTTCATCATCAAATCTCGTAGTTAATTCGGGTATTATCGTTTTAACAACGCCATCCTGAGTTATAACCAGTAACCTGTCTTCTCCCCTAAATTCACCTAACAGTTCTCCTCTTTCATCTACATTCAACCTTTTTACAGTATCATCGAACCAGATCCTGCGAGGTTTGAGAGTTGAAACACCTTCTTCCTTAAGCTCAATTCTTTTTACAGAATATTTTGTAGCGATATTTCCTTTTACATTCCTACCCTTAATCAGAACATCGGCAAAATCAAGATCAAATTTCACTTTTCGTATACTGCCTACCTGGCGTAAATGCACCGTAATTACTTCAGCCTCTCCATTTGGATTTGCAGAGAAATAAAGCACTTTAGAATCTTTTTTACCCTGGGTAAGGTCATATTCTCTATCCCTGGTTACTGAAGTAACGGCAAATCTCTTTATATAAGTGTTGCCAGCCTTACCGTCTCTATAGACCATATTATAAATGGTACGCTTATCCTTTTTCTTAAAGATGGCCACATGAATAATATCCTTACCGATAAATGTTTTTGAATCCACCTTGGTGACCATCATTTTTCCATCTGCGGTAAAACAAATTACATCATCGATATCTGAACAATCTGTAACGTATTCATCTTTTTTCAAGGCGGTACCTACAAAGCCTTCTGCCCGGTTTACATATAGCTTGGTATTTCTTATTACTACCTTGGTAGCTTCGATATCTTCAAAAAGTCTTAATTCAGTTTTACGCTCTTTACCGGTTCCGTAATCCTTTTTAAGTTTTTTAAAATAGTCTACCGCAAAATCAATTATATGATCTAAATGATGCTTCACCTGGGCAATTTCTCCTTCTAAGGCATCGATCTTTTGCTGGGCTTTATCTATATCGAATTTCGAAATTCTTTTAATTCTTATCTCGGTAAGCCTAACAATATCTTCTTCGGTTACCGCTCTTTTTAGATGCTTGGTAAATGGTTTTAAGCCTCGATCTATCGCCTGAATAACTCCTTCCCAGGTCTCTTCTTCCTCGATCTCACGATAAATTCGGTTTTCTATGAATATTCTTTCCAGAGAAGCAAAGTGCCATTGTTCTTCCAATTCCTCCAGCTTGATCTCCAATTCACGTTGTAAGAGATGTAAGGTATGGTCTGTAGACTTTCGCAATACATCTGAAACTCCCAGGAAAATAGGTTTATGATCGATGATCACACAACCCAGCGGGGCCAGTGAATTCTCACATTGCGTAAATGCATACAGCGCATCAATGGTTTTATCTGGAGATATATTATTTGGTAAATGGATAAGGATCTCAACTTCAGCCGCAGTATTATCTTCGATCTTTTTGATCTTGATCTTTCCTTTTTCATTGGCCTTAAGAATAGAATCTATAAGCGTTGAAGTATTGGTACCATATGGGATCTCATTGATAACCAAAGTATTTTTATCCAGTTGATTGATCTTAGCCCTAATTCTTACACGTCCTCCCCGTTTCCCGTCATTATAATTAGAAACATCGGCGATCCCCCCGGTAGGAAAATCAGGGAAGATCTTAAAACTTTTACCTCTTAAATGCTGAATTGAAGCATCTATAAGTTCATTGAAATTATGCGGAAGAAACCTGGTACTCAATCCTACCGCGATCCCTTCGGCTCCCTGGGCCAGAAGCATAGGGAATTTTACCGGCAGGTTTACCGGCTCTTTCTTTCTACCGTCATATGAAAGCTGCCATTCTGTTAGTTTGGGACTAAATAGAACTTCAAGAGCGAACTTTGAAAGTCTCGCTTCTATGTATCTAGGTGCAGCTGCACGGTCACCGGTTAGTATATTCCCCCAGTTTCCCTGCGTATCTATGAGGATATCTTTTTGACCAATTTGAACCATGGCGTCACCAATACTGGCATCTCCGTGAGGATGATATTGCATGGTATGCCCTACGATATTCGCCACCTTGTTATAACGCCCATCGTCAAGATCCTTCATAGAATGCATGATTCGGCGTTGTACCGGTTTAAAACCGTCTTCTATCGCAGGTACTGCCCGTTCCAGGATCACGTATGAAGCATAATCCAGGAACCAGTCTTTGTACATGCCGGTAACCTTTATAAGTTCTTCTTTACTTTCAAACTGCTCTTCCTGAGCTCCTTCTTGGTTTTCTTCCATTAGGCAGTAGCTTTAGGAGTGGTTTCCATTACCTTTTTCAAGGAATCCACCATTCCCTTTTTCTTTTTACGGGTTAAAAATGTCGTGTTAAAGGTATATTTTCTATAGCCTCGTTTTCGCTTGGAACTAATATAAATAGTCAATGCAGAGTAAATTCCTATATCTATGAACTTGAATTTCCCAAGTTTTCGTTTCGGAAATTCAGCCTTCTTCACTCTATACTCCATGAACTTGGAAAAAAAGACCCCATTGTTCTTGAAGTTCAAAGTCTCTCCATCGCTATCAAAATCAAATCCCTGGCCAATTCGGTGTACATATAAGCCCAGTAACAAGGTCACAATATTTGGAACAAAATGACCAAACCCTATTTCCTGCTCAGTGCTGGAGGCTATGATCTCGATATTCACAAAAATATTGGTAACAAATACCGCTACCAGAACGATATATATAGATGGTATTATTTTGACCTCATTTTTATTGGTAAATCTCATATCCCGAGCTCTTCAACAAGGTCTAGTTCTACTTTCAGGTTATCGATTATAAATTCCTGGCGATCTGGAGTGTTCTTGCCCATATAAAAACTTAACATCTCCTCGATAGACTTATCCTTATCCAGCATCACCGGATCTAAACGAATATTATCACCAATAAAATGTACAAATTCATCTGGCGAGATTTCTCCCAAACCTTTAAATCGGGTGATTTCCGGCTTTCCTGAAAGTTTCTCGATCGCCTGCCTGCGTTCCATTTCGCTGTAACAATAGATCGTTTCTTTTTTATTACGCACCCTGAATAAGGGAGTCTGTAATATATAGAGATGATTTTCCTTGATCAATTCAGGGAAGAATTGCAGGAAAAATGTGATTAGTAATAACCGAATATGCATTCCATCCACATCGGCATCAGTAGCGATAACGATATTGTGATACCTAAGATCTTCTAAGGATTCCTCAATATTCAGGGCCGCCTGTAAAAGATTAAACTCTTCGTTCTCATATACGATCTTCTTGGAAAGACCATAACTATTCAATGGTTTTCCCTTTAAACTGAAAACCGCCTGGGTAACCACATCCCGGCTCTTGGTAATAGATCCACTTGCAGAATCTCCCTCTGTAATAAAAAGAGTGGTCTCTAAACAACGTTCGTGCTTACTATCCCCAAGATGAACACGGCAATCCCTGAGTTTTTTATTGTGAAGACTGGCTTTTTTTGCCCTGTCTTTAGCCAGTTTCCTTATTCCTGAAAGATCTTTTCTTTCCCTTTCTGCCTGCAGGATCTTGCGCTGCAAATTTTCAGCTGTTTCAGGATTCTTATGCAGATAGTTATCCAGGTGTCTTTTTACAAAATCATTGATATAGGTTCTAACTGTGGGAAGTTTACCCCCCATATCTGTAGACCCAAGTTTGGTTTTAGTCTGACTTTCAAATACCGGCTCCATTACTTTAATACTAATGGCAGCTACGATAGATTTCCTGATATCACTGGCCTCGTAATTCTTTCCGTAAAATTCCCTAATGGTCTTCACTACTGCTTCCCTGAAGGCTGCAAGATGTGTTCCACCCTGGGAAGTGTTTTGACCATTCACAAAAGAATGATATTCTTCGCTGTATTGGGATTTACTGTGGGTAATAGCAACTTCAATATCCTCGCCTTTTAGGTGCACGATAGGATATAGCATATCATCCTCATGAATACTATCTCCAAGAAGATCTTTTAGTCCGTTTTCTGAATAGAATTTTTCACCGTTAAAAACTATGGTCAATCCCGGATTGAGATACACATAGTTTTTAAGCATTTTCTCGATATATTCATTTCTGAACTTATAGTTCTTGAAAATTGCCTCATCTGGAATAAAAGTGATCTTGGTTCCTCTTCTGCGTGAAGTTTCTTCAAGATGCTCCTCATCCTTTAATTCTCCCTTTTCAAATTCGGCTGCGTGACTTTTGGAATCTCTGGAAGATTCTACGCGAAAATATGAAGAAAGTGCATTAACCGCTTTAGTACCTACACCATTCAGACCAACAGACTTTTTGAAGGCCCTGGTATCATATTTACCACCGGTGTTCATTTTAGAAACGACATCCACTACTTTTCCTAGCGGGATCCCCCTTCCAAAATCACGAACGATGACCCGTTGATTTTGCACGGAAATCTCTATCGTCTTCCCGGCGCCCATCACGAACTCATCAATACTGTTATCTATAACTTCTTTTAAAAGTATATATATCCCATCATCCTGACTGGAACCATCTCCCAGCTTCCCAATATACATACCGGGACGCATTCGAATATGCTCTTTCCAGTCTAACGACCGAATATTATCTTCGGTATATTTAGTATTCTCGCTCATAAGTAGTCATGGAGTTATGGCCTAAATATAAGGCAATAGCTAAAAAACTAAAATAGATAAAGCTTAAAGTAATTAACAAAGATTTTAGAAGAAATGTTAATTAAGAAAACCCTGTTCAAAATGCCCTGAAATTAAAATCCAGATTTTATAGAAAACAGCAATTTTAGAATAATCCTTTAACCCTGAAATCGCCCTTATAACAGCTAAATTTAAACGTTAAAACGGAAGTGCATCACGTCACCGTCCTTAACGATATAATCTTTTCCTTCAACACGCATTTTACCGGCTTCCTTTACTTTGGCTTCACTCCCAAAACTAACGTAATCATTATAAGCAATAACCTCAGCCCTTATAAAACCTTTTTCAAAATCTGTATGTATAACCCCTGCCGCCTGAGGCGCTGATGCTCCCACGGGAATGGTCCAGGCTCTCACTTCTTTTACACCTGCGGTAAAATAGGTTTGAAGATCTAAAAGCTGGTAAGCACCACGGATAAGCTTTGCAGATCCTGGTTCATCCAGACCTATATCCTGAAGAAACATTTGTCTTTCTTCAAAATCTTCAAGTTCTGTAATATCAGCTTCTGTACCAACCGCCAGCACCAATACTTCAGCATTTTCATCTTTCACAGCCTCCCTAACCCTTTCTACATGCTCATTACCGCCTACAGCAGCTTCTTCATCAACATTACACACATACATTACCGGCTTATCTGTGATGAATTGAAGAGGGGCGATAAATTCTTTACGTTCATCTTCAGTAAGATCTATCGCGCGAACAGATTTTCCTGCCTCGAGTCCTGCCTTCACTTTTAATAAGGCAGCTTCTTCTTTCTGGGCTTCTTTATTTCCTGTTTTCGCGGCTCTTTTTACCTTTTCAAGTTTCTTTTCGGTAGTTTCAAGATCCTTAAGCTGAAGTTCCATATCAATGGTTTCCTTATCCCTTATAGGGTTTATAGAACCATCAACATGGACTATATTATCATCTTCAAAACATCTTAATACATGTAAAATAGCATCGGTCTCCCTAATATTTCCTAAAAACTGATTTCCCAGTCCTTCGCCTTTACTTGCACCTTTTACCAGCCCAGCAATATCCACGATCTCCACCGTAGCAGGGACCACTTTTTCAGGGTTTACTAATTCTTCCAGCTTTAATAACCTGGGATCGGGAACGTTCACCACTCCAACGTTTGGCTCTATAGTACAAAAAGGAAAATTTGCACTTTGAGCTTTTGCATTACTCAAACAGTTAAAAAGAGTTGATTTACCTACGTTAGGAAGTCCTACAATTCCAGCTTTCATATATTAAAATTTAGATGCTTTGTTTTTGCGGCTGCAAAGATAGGTATTAGAATTGAGAATTTCCCAGGATGATTAAGAAGCTTAGCAGGATTTTAGGTATAAGGAATAACCCGCATATTCAGGAAGAATTTACGGGTCATTAATAAATATGTTTTAGTAATTAATCGATAATATCTTTCGGCGGCTGGAATTTAGGATGACCGGCCTGCCAGTAGAAAAATGACAGTATATTCGCAAAAAGTTCAAAATTTTCTGCTTTGGTATCTCCAATTCCATGACCACTATCAAAATCTGTCAGTAATAGAATAGGTTCCTTTGAGGTATTGGCGAACTGCATCCTTGCCGCAAATTTTGCCGGCTCCCAGGCAATAACTCTTGGATCATTCATTCCTGAAGTTACGAGCATTGCAGGATATTCCTCACCATCCTCAATATGGTGATAGGAATCCATCTCCAGCAGGCCTTTAAACTCCTCAGGATCTTTAACAGTTCCAAATTCAGGGGCATTCACTGGTCCATTTGGGGTTTCTTCCATTCTAACAGTATTCATAGCTCCTACCATGGGTGCGGCAGCAGAAAACAAATCTGGTCTTTCCGTCACTGCTCTACCAACTAGGATGCCACCGGCACTACCTCCAAAAATTGATAATTTATCTGGTGAGGTATACCCTTTATCTACAAGATACTCTGCAGTAGCTATTGCATCCTTCCAGGTATTTGGCTTATTCAGCTTTTGTCCCGCCCTATGCCAGGAATCTCCAAGCTCGCCACCGCCGCGAACATGTGGAACGACGAATATGCCACCGTACAAAGTATGCACGAGCAACAAAGGACTAAAGAAAGGTCCGGTAGAAATTCCATAAGAACCATAACTATACATGGTGGCCGGGGTAGAACCATCCATCTTCATATCTTTCCGGTATAATATAGATACAGGTACCTTCACTCCGTCATGAGAAGTGACCATAACCTCCTTTACGGCAAGTTCTTCTAATTCGGGATATTCTGCTTCAGAAGACATTGGCTCACTAATAAAATTGCCCGATTCGGTTTGATATTTATAACGTTTTCCTGGAGTGGTCCATCCGGTTATAAAAACCCATAAATCATTAAAATTTGGGCCTTTAGAAGTTATTCCTGCACTTCCTGCCGTTACAGGCAGCTTAATCTCCTCAACACTCTGACCGTTAAAAGATTTTGAAAACAGCCTGGTCTCTACTCCATTGGATTTTACCGAATAAAACAACCCGTCTTTTGTAACAACCATATTATCTATCGGGCCAAGTTCTGGCTCAGGAACAAATACTTTCGCATTATCAAATCGAGGAGCCTCAAGGGGCGCCCGTAAAATTTTATAATTAGGAGCATCATTAAAACTTTGGTAGAATATAGCTGTTTTATTTGTGGTGAAATTAGATACATTATTAGCCTGGGTTGTAAGCTGCTGCCAATCGCCACTTAGCTGGGAATCATTCATATATAATTTAAGAGATCTGTCTACTGTAACTACCAAACCGAAGGTTTTCCCAGTATTCTTATCAAAAACCAATATTGGGATCTCCTCTGGTTTAATATTTAATTCCGGATTCTTAGCCTTCGAAAAAACCTCCCGATCCTTCTCCTGAGCCTCTCCTATTTTATGACTATAAACTTTAAGATTGAGCTGTCGCTCCATGTCTGATACATCGGGTGAATTTAGTTTTAAATAATAAATAGATTCGTCATTTGCCTGCCAATTTGCAAATTGCACTAATTCTAAAGTGTTTCCTATTTGCTGTGCGTTTTCGTCCAGTATAATTAATTCACCATTTTCAGACCCATCTGGAGCGAGAATTACAGCAACACGATTTCCTTCATTATTCGGTATTAAGTTAGATATTGTATAGGTTGATCCTGATGCCTCTTTATATTTTTCTGGATCCAGCAATAGTTTCTCCTGGCCTTCGTAACCATTTCGATAATATAGTTTCCCTGTTTGATCTTCAGGCCTTGTTTTCAGATAGTAATAACGATCATTATCGGTGATATTCAGACTTCTAATAGAAGAAGCGGTTCTGCTATCCATTTCTTCCATCTTTTTGATCATCGATTCTTTCTCAGGAATTGAATTTAATACCGCTTCGGCATATTTGGTATTGGCTTTCATCCAGTTTACAACCCTGGGATCTTTAATATCTTCCATATACCTGTATGGGTCTTTAATTTCAATTCCATGGTATTCATCAATAACAATTTCAGGTTTTGCTTTTTCTGGCTTTACAATCTGTTGCGCTGATGTTGCATAGCACATCAGCATGAAAACAAATAAAGTTGTGACTTTCATAATTGAGCGATTTAAATAAAAATTGGTTAGGAATAGATAAGAAGGTCTATGATAAACTACAGGAGGCATTTTAAATATACTCAAAACAACTAGTAATCAGCCAAATACACTTAATTTTTATTTTAATAAATAAAACGTATCCGTATAAAAATCGAACCTAAATTCACTTCAATTAGTGATAGATCAGGTTCAGACGGCCTATCAATTAACCTTTGATTATTCAGTCTTCACCCATATTTTGCTATATTGCCTCAACTAATTAATAAACTAAATAATAATTATGAATAGAATTCTACTTTTTATTGCATTATGCGCAATACCCGGTTTCGTTTTCGCCCAGGAAGTTACCGGTCTCGTAACAGATAATGATGGCAATCCCTTACCGGGAGTGAATGTTTTTGAGAAAGGAACCGATAACGGTACCTCTACAGATTTTGATGGCCGTTACACCATCGAGGTAGATCCAGATGGAACTCTTGTCTTCAGCTTTGTAGGTTTTGAAGAAAAAGAAGTGGCCGTTGATGGGCGATCTGAGGTGAATGTTACCATGGCAGATGGTGTTTCTCTGGGAGAAGTGGTGCTTGTAGGTTCTAGAAGTCCTAAAAGAACATCAACAGACACACCGGTAGCGGTTGATGTTATTGATGTGAGCCAGGTAAATACCCAAACCGGGAAGATAGAAGTAAATGAACTTTTACAATATGCCGCCCCCTCATTCAACGCGAATAAACAATCCGGGTCAGATGGAGCAGATCATATAGATCCTGCATCCCTAAGAGGTTTGGGGCCAGATCAAACCCTGGTTCTTATTAACGGTAAAAGAAGACACCAGTCTTCACTTATCAATATCTTTGGTACTCGTGGTCGCGGTAATACCGGGACCGATCTAAATGCTATCCCTGCAACCTCAATTAAAAGAATTGAGATCCTAAGGGATGGTGCTTCTGCACAATATGGTTCAGATGCCATTGCCGGGGTGATCAACATCGTTCTTAAAGATGAAGTTGAAAAATTTAGCGGTAGTGTGAATTATGGTTTTTATAACACCAATGCTGAAGGTGAATTCCCTGCGGGTACTCCTAATACAGATGGGAACCGATTGGATACCGATAGAGATGGAAATGCCATAGGTGATGATCAGAACTTCGACGGAGGATCTGTAAAGGTTGCAGCCAATTACGGGTTTGAAATTGCCGAGGAAGGTTTTGCCAATTTCACCATGGAATACCTCAACAAGAACAAAACCCTTAGACCCGGCTTCGATTTTAGAAGAGGATTTGGTGAAGCTTCTATTGAAGGGGTCAATTTTATGGGTAATGTATCTGTGCCTCTTTCAGACAATACTGAATTTTATGCGTTTGGAGGTAGAAATTATCGTGATACAGATGCCTTTGCCTTCACCCGTAATAATCCTACGGCACGAAACGTAGTTAGCGTATATCCCAATGGTTTTACACCAAGGATCACCTCGATAATCACTGATAATTCGGTTTCAGCAGGTTTTAAAACCCAGACCGAAAGTGGCTGGAATATAGACCTGAGTAATACCTGGGGAAAGAACTTTTTCAATTACTATATTAAAGGAACAATCAATGCTTCTTTAGGTGAGATCTCCCCACGCGATTTTGATGCCGGTGGACACAGCTTAAGTCAGAATGTTATCAACCTGGATTTCTCTAAATACTATGAAGATATGCTGGAAGGTGTAAACTTCGCATTTGGTGCCGAATACAGGACCGAAAATTTTGAAATTTTTGCGGGTGAAGAAGCATCCTATGCAACTTATGATGTGGATGGACGACCAATAACAAATCCTGATGAGCAACAACAACCTATAGATCCATTTACCGGAGATGCACGTCCGGGTGGATCACAGGGATTCCCGGGCTACGGACCGGACAACGAGGTAGACCGCAGCAGATCTAACGTATCGCTGTATGCCGATGGAGAATTCGAATTTACAGAATCTTTCTTACTGGCGGCAGCAGCAAGGTTTGAGAATTACAGCGATTTTGGAAGTACCATCAACGGTAAGTTAGCTGCAAGATTAAAAGCTACAGAAGATATTAATATTAGGGGATCTGTAAGTTCCGGCTTTAGAGCGCCATCTCTTGCCCAGATATATTATAATTTAAAGTTCACCAATTTTGTAGGAGGTGAAGCATTAGAGTCACTGTTATCTCCTAATAACAGTCCTGTAACTGAGTCTTTCGGGATTGGCCCGCTACAGGAAGAAACTGCTTTTAATGCATCTCTTGGATTCACCGCTAATTTCGGACAATTCACTGCTACGGTTGATGGTTATTATATTAACGTACAGGACAGAATAGTTTTAACAGGTAATTTCGATGCTCCTCAGATAGATAATGTGGAGGCAGCGCAATTTTTTACCAACGGTGCAGATACTGAAACTGTAGGTCTAGATATCGTACTTTCTCATTCCATAGACCTGGGAGAAGGCAAGTTATCTACTAGTTTTATAGGTAACTTCAACGATATGACCATCACCGATGTTAAGAACGGGAGTCTTGATGAGCAAACATTTTTTGGCGAAAGAGATAAGTCCTTTTTGCTAGCTTCTGCTCCAGACAGTAAGCTAACCCTGAATATCAATTATGACCAGGGCTGGTTCGATGCCGCCTTGGGATTGACCAGATTTAGTGAAGTTACCTTATTAGATTTCCAGATGTTCGAGGATGTAGCAGATTACGGCAGCCTGGCAAACCAGGTAGCAGCGGCGTCTGATGTATATGAGTCCAAGATCGTGACTGATCTGAATTTAGGGTTTAAATTAAATAAATCCTTAAAGCTGAATGTAGGAAGCAATAACCTGTTCAATGTATACCCAGATCAACAAGATGACTGGACAGAAGCAGGTGGCTACTGGGATGCAGTACAAATGGGATTTGGAGGAGCCTACTACTACGCTAAGCTGAATATTAATTTATAAGATTCTATATAGTCTGAGTTTAAAAGCGGGATTAAGTTCCCGCTTTTTTATGATCAATTTAGAAATTCCTTACTTTCCTTCTGGAGTTAATTTTGTTTAATCTTTTTACTTTTATTCCTACACAAGTTAAAATAAACATAAAATAAAGTGCTTTTCATCGATATTACTAAACACTTAGTCGATTTAACGGCAAATATTAATAGTTTTCAATCTGGAAGCAAAGTCTTCACGTAAATACTATTAACTAACTATTACTTTAATTTTATGAATACAAAATTACTACACAGGATGAAGATCTTTATGATCATCTTCCTTGTGGGTAACCTTATTGGTTATTCCCAAACCTCTACCGGAGAAATTACTTCGAATTTAGAAAATGATCCAAGGGTCAAAAGTTTTAAAATGGATAACAGCCGTGGAACGCCCTCTGTTATTCAACTAAATACTGCCAAAGGACAGATTTCACTTTCCGAAGCTCCTGCTTTTTTATCCAGTTTGATGGGGACCGGACCAGAGACTGTTTTTATTCTGGAGACATCATTGAACTCTCATGGTGTACAGGTGAATAAATTGCAACAGTATACTAAAGGTATCAAAGTGGAACATGGTGTTTTTAAGGCAATCTCTAAGAACGATGTGATCACTGCCTTTACCGCAGAATATTATAACCTGGGTGAATCGTTCCCGGTTTCTACTTCTCTTAATGAAGCTACGGCCTTGCAAAAAGCGCTTGACTTTGTAGGAGCCAGCCTTTATGCCTGGGAATATATAGAAAGTCTTGGCAGTGACCCCGAGGTTACGGCGGCTTACGACGCTTATTATCCTAAAGGGGAATTGGTGATTGTTGATGATTATTCTACTGTTGAAGTAGATCCGGCAGTAGCCTATAAATTCAATGTCTATGCTGCAGAGCCAATTTCCAGAGCAGATATCTATGTAGATGCTAATACGGGAAAGATCCTTTTAAACGATGCAATCATAAAGCATGCTAATGGACACACTAAGGAAGACATTAAAAAGGAAGCCACTAAATCTAAATCTACAACTCCTAACCTGCCTTATATAAGCGCTACCGGAGATACGCGTTATGCGGGAACTAGAAGTTTTGACACTTCCCAGGATACCAATGGTTTATTTGCCCTTAAAGGAGTTACTCCCAGTGGAATAGAGAATGAAACTTTCTCTTATGAAGGGATTGGTGGATTACCGCTAAGTATTCCAGCACTTTCCACCTTTGCAGAATCTGTGTATGATGGAGACGGTGATTCCCTAAACCCTGAGACCGCAGATAATATCTGGAATGCTTCAGAACATAGAAAAGATGATTTCTCTACCACCAGCTTTTATCCCCTGGCGAATGAAAAAAATAATGATGATGTTGCTCTGGATGCACATTGGGGTGCTGAAGTAGTCCTGGATTACTGGAAGAACGTGCATAATCGTCTCAGTTATGACGATAAAGGAACAAAGGTTTTCAACTATGTGCATTATGGAGATGCCTATGACAATGCTTTCTGGAACGGATCTGCCATGACCTACGGCGATGGTAGTTACCAGGGAGGAACAAATCCTGATGGTTCTTTTGCCCCGCTAACTTCTATGGACGTTTGTGCGCATGAGATTGGTCATGGAGTATGTGAATTTACTGCAGACCTGGTTTATGCCAGAGAATCTGGTGCCATGAATGAAGGTTTTTCAGATATTTGGGCGGCTACCGTAGAACATTATGTACTTTCCCAGATCGATTCTTCCTTACAATACGATCCATGGGGAATTGGAGAGCAAATAGACGAAAGAGATGGTGGTTTACAGCCTGGTGATGCGAATGCCAGAGCATTGCGCTGGATGGACGACCCAAAAGCAGCCGGGGACCCTGATTCTTATGGTGGTGAAAACTGGAAGAATCCTGACTGTGGAACTCCTACCCTGGCCAATGACCAGTGTGGTGTGCACACCAACTCTGGAGTACTTAACAAATGGTTCTACTTCCTTGTTAGCGGTAGCGGGCAAAGTTTTTCTCCCGGTTTCAGTAAAGCTTCTGCAGACGACCAGGTAACAGATGCCGGAAATTCATATGAAGTTATCGGTCTTGATTTCGAGAAATCAGCTCAGATCGCATATATCGCTGAAACAATGTTGTCACCTAATGCTAAATTCGCTGAAATGCGGGAGGCATCCATCCTTGTAGCTCAGACCTTATTTGGTATTGGATCTTTTGAAGAGGAGCAAACTACCAATGCATGGCATGCTGTAGATATAGGAGAAAGATATAATGCCGGTGAGCCGAATACCATAACATTTAGCGATAGCAATATCCAGATCTTCAGTGAAGATAATGAGCTTAATGGATGTGAAGATTTCAATACCTACTCTGTGGTACTTACCGGGGTTGAGGTACCTGCCTCTGCCACGATCACTTTAAATACTTCAGGCAGCACTGCGCAGGAAGGATCAGATTTTTCTGTATCTACCAACACATTAAGTTTTACAGGATCAGAAACTAAATCTATCCAGATCACAATATATGATGATGCGGTAATTGAAGACAGTGAAACTATCGTTCTTTCATTTATATATAACGGAACTTTCCATAAGCAGGAATACGCTATATCTGATAACGATTTTGCGCCAAGAACCGGTACAGCAGAATTCGACCTTTTAATGGAAGCATTTGATCAGGATGGCATGCCGGCCGACTGGTCTACCGTTTCACTTGCTGAAGGATCCAACATCTGGAAAGTGAATGGAGATCTTTCTGCAGCTGGGAGAGCATATATTAGCGATGGAATAACAGATATACCTTTCTACGATCAAAATTCACCTTCTCATACCATCCTAAGGTCCTCACTTATCAATGCAGCTGCAGCCAGCAACGTTAAAGTAAGTTTCGATTGGGAAGCAGGTGGAGAGACAGATGCTGTAGATACTTCAGTTATTTTTGATTATGGGGAGTTTGTTTACTCTCTAGATGGTTCTAATTATGTACCTGTCCAAAAGTTTGTAGGTGCCGGGCCATTAGGTGTGAATACTACAAATGGAACCTTTACGGCAGAAATCCCGGAATTAGATGGTAAAGCATTCTTCCTTGGATGGAGATGGTACAACGACACCAATGCCGGAACTCAGTTTAGTTTCGCCATAGATAATGTAAAAGTATCTGCGATACCTGCAGGAATAGAAACTCAGCAGGACGAGCAGGCAACTGCAACTGTACAAACCGGGAATACTATTTATTTCTTAAGTAATACAGATAAAGCCCTGATCGCTAAAATTGAGAATGCTTCAGCAGATCTTGGTTGTGTGACTATGAGTGTTACCAGTGCCGGGAACAGCTTTAAAGTATTCCCTAATATTTCTACGGCCAGACCTTCTAAGTCATTCAGTATTTCTACTGAAAATACTGAAGCAACTTATGATCTTACTATCTATTTTACTGAAGAAGAGCTTTCAGCCTTCGATGCTACCACAGAACTTATTCCTTTAAAAGTGAATAGCATGAATATCGATGATGCCGATGATCGTGCCGGTAACTTTCAGTTAAACGGTAGTCTTACCGATGTGAATACAACAGATGAATTTAGAGCCTATACAGGAACGTTTTCTGGTTCCGGAAGTATTTCTATAGTTCAGGATTTCGCTTATTGTACCGCTGCTCCTTCACCATGGAAATCTGCCGATGTAGGAAATAGCCAATTAGCAGGTGAGATCTGTTACTTAGATGGGCATTTCGAGCTTACAGGATCTGGTATAGGGATGAATGATAAAGCAGATGCTTTCTATTTCACCTACCAGGAAGTAACAGGAGATGCTGAAGTGATCGCAAAGCTAAACAGTTTTAATAATGGAGGCCTTAATGGTACTGCTTCGGTTGTAATCAGGGAAACCCTGGATGCTGGCGCAAAAGTAGCTGCAACCACGATTACTGCAAACCCTAATTTTAGAGGAGCAGAGGTTCAGTTCCAGTTCAGAAAATCAACCGGAGGAAAATTAACGAATTCTAAATCTCAGTCTACGTCGATACCTCAATACATAAGGATCGTTAGATCTGAAAATATGATCACCTCTTATGTAGGAAGTTCAACAAGTTCCTGGACCGAAGTAGCCTCTACCAGGGTTAATTTTGGAGCTACGGTTTATATAGGAATAGGAGTTGCTTCTGGCTCAAACAGTACTACTACCATGGCCGATTTTAGCGAGGTAAGTGTACTTCAGGGAGCACAGGTTGCAGGTACTAAACAAGTAAATGGAACTAAATCTGCATCGATCAGCGAGGATAGCAAAGAAACTAAAAGCTTTGATCTATATCCTAACCCTGCAGTAAACAGGATTCATGTAGAAGTTGAAGACTCTACCATTAGCGCTGTAGGCATTTACAACATGAACGGGCAGTTAATGGATCAGGTTAACTATGGAAAACCTTTAGCTAAGGCGACTATAGATGTTTCTCAATTACTTTCTGGAATGTATATTCTAAAGGTACATACCGGTGAGGGAGAGATCCTGAACAAACAGTTTTTGAAAAAGTAACTTACCCTACACTTTTTCTTCAAAGGCCGGACTTAGTTCCGGCCTTTTTTTGTTTTTATATAACTACAAAACAGACTCTTAGTATATTTTTAACTGGATTACGGGAACATATTTTTTAATTTTAACGATAGTCGAATTTATTATACATCCGGTAATTCCTAATCTATGGCCAATACATCAAATTCAAAAGAAACTCAATGGTATAAAGACGCAATAATCTATGAACTGCATATCAAAGCTTTTTTCGACAGTAACGGCGATGGAATTGGAGATTTTGAGGGACTCATGCAAAAACTGGATTACCTGGAAGACCTGGGAGTGACCGCGATCTGGCTTTTACCTTTTTACCCTTCTCCATTACGAGACGATGGTTATGATATTGCTGATTATTATTCTATAAATCCATCCTACGGTGATGTAGAAGATTTCAAGATCTTCATCAAAGAGGCTCATTCCCGCGGGTTAAAGGTCATAACTGAGCTTGTTATTAATCACACTTCAGATCAACATCCTTGGTTTCAAAGGGCAAGGAAAGCGCCTGAAGGTTCTAATGAAAGGGACTATTATGTATGGAGCGATGATCCTCAAAAATACAAGGATGCCCGTATTATTTTTACAGATACCGAACCATCCAACTGGAGTTGGGATGCCGAGGCCCAGGCATACTACTGGCACAGATTCTTCTCTCATCAACCCGATCTTAATTTTGATAATCCAAAAGTTCAGGAAGAAGTATTTAATATTCTCGATTACTGGTGCAAAATGGGCGTGGATGGTTTTAGGCTGGATGCCGTGCCCTATCTCTTTGAAAGAGAGGATACCAATTGCGAAAACCTACAACCAACACATGATTTCCTCAAAAAATTACGAGCCCATGTAGACAGGCATTATGACAATAAAGTGTTGCTTGCTGAAGCTAATATGTGGCCCGAAGATTCTGCAGCGTACTTTGGTGATGGCGATGAGTGCCATATGAATTACCATTTTCCCATTATGCCACGCATGTTTATGGCTGTTAAGATGGAAGACCGCTACCCTATTATCGATATCATAGACCAGACTCCCGAGATTCCTGAAAATTGCCAGTGGGGAATCTTTCTTAGGAACCACGATGAATTAACCCTGGAAATGGTCACCGATGAAGAAAGGGATTATATGTATAAAGTATACACCAAAGATCCGCAGGCGAAAATCAATGTGGGAATAAGGCACCGTTTGGCTCCATTACTCGAAAATAACCGAAGTAAGATAGAATTAATGAACGTCCTGTTATTTTCCCTCCCCGGAACTCCAATAATTTATTATGGTGATGAAATTGGAATGGGTGACAATTTTTACCTCGGAGACCGCGACGGAGTTAGAACTCCCATGCAATGGACATCAGACCGTAACGCCGGGTTTTCCAAAGCCAATCCTCATAAATTGTATCTCCCGCTAATTATAGATCCCGAATATAAATATGAAGCGATAAATGTGGAAACACAGCAAATGACCTCCTCTTCCCTGCTCTGGTGGATGAAAAGGATGATAGGAATGAGAAAAAAATATCAGGCCTTCGGTCGGGGTGATATTGAGTTTTTAACTCCTTCTAATTCCAAGGTTATTGCTTATACAAGAACATATAAAGAGGAGAAGATCCTGGTCCTGGGCAATCTTTCCAGATTTTCTCAGCCCGCTGAACTTGACCTGGATGATTACAAGGGTTACACTCCGGTAGAGGTGTTCAGCCATAATAAATTCCCCCGGATTTCTGAAAGACCTTATTTGTTTACCATGGCTCCATATGGCTATTACTGGTTCATACTGGAGAAAGAAAGAGAACGCGTAGAAGGTGAAATCCAGATCCCTGAACTAAAAATCGACAACTGGGAGAATCTATTAAAGAACAGAACCCTGCAAAAATTATCCGGACAGATCCTGCCACCATATCTTAAAAATCGAAGATGGTTTGAAAGTGCCGGGAGAACAATCCAGGAAATCATAATCAAAGAGTCCATAGAAGTTAAAATCCCAGGACTGCCTACCCGAATAATTATTCTTGAAATTACTTTCAATGAAGGACTGCCTGAACTTTACCAGTTACCCGTTTCTTTTGCCGGGATCGACAATGAAGCTGTTATTTCAGAAATACCCAAGAGAGGTATCATTGCCAAATTAAATATCGGGAGGGATGAAGGGTTTTTATTCGATTCTATCTATAATCAAGATTTTAGAGCGACTTTGATCCAGAACCTGGTGAATTCTAAAAAGTATAAAATAGCCACTGGTATTTTAGAGTTTTCTGCCGAGGGTGGAACTTTTAAGGATCTTGAAGAAGAATTAAGATCTGAGCTAATGGATACAGAACACCGGCAGAACATAATTAATTATAACAATAAATTTTCACTGAAAATATACAGAAGGCTTGATCAAACCTTTAATCCTGATATAGA
This sequence comes from Christiangramia sp., assembly GCA_041580575.1. Classification (GTDB taxonomy): domain Bacteria; phylum Bacteroidota; class Bacteroidia; order Flavobacteriales; family Flavobacteriaceae; genus Christiangramia. The sequence continues at coordinate 39,032 of JBFGDP010000001.1, read as the reverse complement.
AACGGTACGGTTTCTTTCTACCAAATCTAATTTCGAAAATATATCCAAATTTGCCGGTCTTATTAAGTTCGAGCCGAGATCGGGTAAATCTTATTACCTGGGCATGTTACAACTGCACACCGAAAACCAGGGTGAAGTTTGGGACCATGTGAAAGATTCACTTAACAGATATTTTGAAGAGGTGTTAACCAGGCAGGAATCTTTGGTAATTGAAAAAGGGGAGCAACATATTACGCAACCAATAACTTATGAGGAGTTCCCGGAGGAACTTAAAGAGATGACCGGAATTATCCTGCCAGAAAGAATATATCAACTGGGCGAATTTACTGCAGAGTTACATAATGCCTTATCTCAGCATACCGCCGATAATGAATTTGATAAGGAAGAGTCTTCATTGCATTACCAGAGATCCCTCTACTCCGGTCTTCAAACTCGCACCCGTACAAGTTTGGATAAACTTGAAAAAAAATTAAATCATTTGCCTGAAGTAACCGCTCGGGAAGCTCTTGAAGTGTTAAATATGCGCAGGGACATTCTTTCGTGTTTCAGGGAAATTTATGATCACAAGATCCCGGTAATGAAAATAAGAACTCATGGCGATTTTGACCTGAAACAGATCTTATGGACAGGGAAAGAATATATAATGAACAGCTTTGAGGGAGACCCCTCAAAATCTTTTAGTGAACGACGAATAAGGCGTTCTGCCATGCGCGATCTTGCAGCAATGATAAGATCATTGCATTACGCCGCCTACAGTAATATTATCTCTTCAGAATTTGACCAGCAGCGCCGTGAAGGCGACCTGGAAGAATGGGCCGAGACCTGGCATTATTATATAAGTCGCCTGTATATTAAAGGTTATCTGGATAAGGCCGGAGATAAGGATTATATTCCTGGGTCACATGAAGACTTTAAGATACTGATGTATACATTCTTACTGGAAAAGGCTTTAAGCGAACTCAATTATGAGTTAGATAACCGTCCCGAGTGGATTATCATCCCGCTAAGAGGTATAAAGGCGATCTTAAGAGAGTACAGTAAAAAATAACCTATTCAACGATATACATCTCGTTAGAGGCCTTAATATATTCCTGGGGGTTAAAGGTAGATTCAAAACTATTCCTAACCAGGTCCAACTTTAGCTTCAGATTTTTCATCTCATCCTTTAACAATGGATCATTCTGATATTTATCGATAAGTTTTTCATACTTATCCAGGTTTTCAAGGATCCTGAATGTTAACATTCCGAATCTTATCTTTAGATTTTGAACGGCAAGCATCTGGTCGTGATATTCCTGCTTCCAGTTCTCGGGGTTGGTTTTTCTTTCTTCAGCTATTTTATTTTCAGCGATACCCGAAATATCCAGGATATACTGAGTCCGTTTTTTTGCATCGGTCTCATTAGTAAAGTTGTTGGTGAAATCTGTCTTCTTAATATCCAGAATATTCACAAGATTTTCTTCTAATGCTTTATTCTGAAGTTCTTTAAGTTCATTAAGACTCTTATTGATTCCTTCCCACTCAGTTTCTATCAGGTCTTTATCGTGAGTAAACTGAGCAATAGAGGTGGTTAGTTTCAGCATTTTCATACTTTGATCTTTCAATTCCTTATCCCTGCGATTAAGGCTTCCTATAAACTGACTGATTCCATCGAATAGGCTGCCGGCAAATACACCGGTAAAGGGTGTTCCTTTGGCTAGGTCTCCGGTCACCTCGAGCATATGATTTAAGGCTTCTAACCTGGCATCGTTTTTTCTTTCTTCGGCAACATAAGACTTGAACTTTCCAAACCAATCCCTGTAACCTTCATAATTCATGGGGTTACCAACCGCATCCAGGGTAGTATAAAATTCACGCGATGAGTTAAAAAGATTTAAGGGTTTGATCTCCCTTTCCATGGATGCCAGGTTAAGCACTGCAGAACTATAATTGTATTTATATACGCTAACCGTATTTTTGTCTATCTCTGCCTGACGTTCTTCCAGGTATTTTACCCGCTCTAATAACTTTTCTACCTTTTCTGAAGCCGAATTTGAATTTTGAATACTTTCATCCAGGTTATTGATTTTAGTATCTATCTCTCTAATTCGAAATTCAAGGTTCTGACTCAACAATGTTCGTTCACGGTTCAATTCTTTCAGAACCTGCTCGGTAACCGAGGCATTTTGATCTTCTAAGCCTATCTGTGCCTGTGTAACCTGATAACTAAAAGAGACAGCTATTATGGTAAAAATGATCTTTTTCATAATCTAAAATTGGTCAAATGAATTAACGTACCTGCTCGCAGCATATTTCATGCCACTAGAATTATTTAAGAATTAATAAGTGTTCTTTTATGCTACCTGAAAGGTCTAAGTAATGATTTCATATTCAGGGTAATTTTCCCAGCCTGAGAAGAATGGGGAATATTACCTCATTGCTTTCTCCAAATGCTTTTTTTAAAGAGGATTCAATTATAAGTACAGGATCTCTTTGATGCTCTTTTTTATAATGTTTAACTGCAGACCAGGTTCTTAGATATCCTATTAAATGTTCAAAAGTCCAGTGATACTTCTGCTCAAATACTGGTGTTTTAATTTCACTGAAAGGAAAAGGAATGCTTAGATACTGATCCTCTAAATACCCTCTTTCCTTATCCCAGAAGGTCCCGATAATATTGCTGTAAAAATCCTCAATAATTGCATTGGTCGCTAAATTGCTTCTAAACAGGCTATAACCCATGATCACAAAAAGTCCATTAGGTTTGAGGCATCTTTTAACTTCAATATAAAAGTCACGGAAGTTGAACCAATGGACAGCCTGGGCAGCAATTATTAGATCGAATTGTGAATTTGCGAAGTATGTTCTTTCAGCAGGGATTTTGGAATAATAAATATTTTCTCTTTGAATGGCGTTCTCCAATTGTTTCTCACTTATATCTGTAGCTTCTACCCTTCCAATAAATTCAGATATACTCGCAGCCACCTGCCCGTTCCCCGTACCACAATCCCATGCTAGCTCAAAACCTGACAGATGTTTACACATAAATTCATAGACCTTATCGGGATAATCCGGTCTGAACTTCCTATAATCTTCTGCCCTTTCTGAAAAATTATCTTTCACCTTAAATTTCTTACTTCAACAAATTATAAATTTTCACATTGCTTGAATATTACCTTTAAATTTATCTTCCATTCACTTCAATTTCAGGGCATTTCACATCAAATAACTCTTGAAATTCATTATATTGTATAAGTTTAGTTTATCAAAAAAAATGTACACCATGAAACAAATAGCATCATATTTAGGTGGCAATACACGATTTCTTCTTTTATTCATTAGTTTCCTGCTGATATCCCTGGAAAGTTTTTCCTTCCAGCCATCAGACATCAAATTTGTGGAATATAAAGGTAAGGTCGTAAATGCCAGAAACGGTAAGCCTGTTTCTTCAGCTTACCTCGCTCTTAGCAACAGTAATATTTCAACTATTACAAATGCAGATGGACAATTCTCCTTAAAAGTGCCTGAAGACCTGACAGAGGCCACGGTAACCATTTCGGTCCTGGGGTTTCAGAGTAAGACCCTTCCACTAGACTTTTTCAAAAGCTCAAATACTATAGTAGAGTTAGATGAAACGGTTCAGGAGTTATCTGAAGTAAGTTTGTATAAAGCTACCAACGCGAATCTGCTGGTAAAGGAAATGCTCGCAAAGAAAGACGTGAATTATCTTTCAGACCAGAGCTTAATGACCTCCTTTTATCGTGAGACCATTAAAAAAGGCTGGAGCAATGTAAGTCTCTCAGAAGCTGTGGTTAAAATTTCGAAAAGTCCTTATAACTCTTCTAAAAGGGATCTGGTTTCGTTGTACAAAGCTCGTAAAAGCACAGATTATGACAAACTTGACACGATAGCACTTAAACTGCGTGGAGGCCCATTTAACGCGCTGTATCTCGATATGATGAAGTACACCGAGTATGTATTGCGTCCAGAAATGATAGATAGTTATAAGTTCGAATTTGATGATCCTACCAAGATCAATGACAGATATACATTCGTGGTGAATTTCGAAGAAGCAGATAAGTCTGATCCATGGTATTATGGCAAATTATTCATAGATGCTGAAACTTCTACACTGGTAAAGGCAGATTATAGCCTTAATGTAGATGACAAAGATGCTGCAGCGGCTATGTTCGTTAAGAAAAAACCAAATGGCTCCAAAGTATATCCTACAGAATTGAATTACCAGGTAGACTACGCTCAAAACAACGGCAAATGGCATTATGCCTATGGTAAGGCGCAGATGGAATATGTCGTGAACTGGAAGCGCAAGATCTTCAATTCCAAATATAAGATCAATAGTGAGATGGTAGTTACAGACTGGGAGGAATATGTAAGTAATGACTGGAAAAAATCGGCAGATCTAATTAATCCGAATATCGTGATGGTAGATGATGTTTCCGGATTTATCGATTCAGATTTCTGGGGCAGCAATAACATCATAGAGCCTGAAAAATCAATTCAGAATGCGATAGACAAGATCAGGAGAAAAATAGAAGATTAATTAAAAAACATGTATAAAAACAAAACCCTGCTCTAGAGCGGGGTTTTTTGTATTTGAATTAGCCATAATTCAATAAATCCGGTAAAATAAAAAGTAATTCTTCCCGGTAGTCTTTATGTTCAGTTTTGTTAGATGTAAGAAAAAGAATTAAGTACATCCCTTTTCTTTAAGGATTCCAAATGTATTAAAAATTTCCATTTTATTTCCAGCCAAACCTCTACCAGGGCCAATTTAGACCAATTTAAAATTGCAGTTATTTATAAGTATCTGATTTTCAATTTAAAAGAAAATGTCAGCCAATTGAAAATAATGTAAAACTGAAAAAATCAAATAAAAAACCCGTACTGGCAGGAACGGGTTTTATGATTGCTTTCTAAATTTTAATCTTCGTGATGCATAAAGCGCTGTTTCGCTAACAGCTCTTCATCGCTCTCCACATGTTCATCATCTGGCACACAACAATCTACCGGACATACTGCAGCGCATTGTGGTTCTTCATGAAAGCCTTTACACTCTGTACATTTATCTGGTACTATATAATAGATCTCGTCACTAATAGGTTCCTGAGCTTCATTCGCATCGGCCTCTTTACCATTGGGCAGGATCACATCTCCTTCGAGATCTGTGCCATCTGCATATCTCCAGTCGTCTGCGCCTTCATAAATTGCGGTATTTGGGCATTCTGGCTCACAGGCCCCGCAGTTTATGCATTCATCGGTTATAACAATCGCCATAGCTATTCTTTTATTTGTAAATTTAAGTACTGAACGAAAAAAGACCAGTAGCTTTTGGGAAATTTTATGGTTTTAAGCCACGGAAACTTTAATTTCGCTGCACAAATTTAACGTAGGTCACATTCATAACCAAATTAGAGGATGACAATAAACGAGCATAAATCACATCTTATTACCCTGGGGCAGTTCCTTGGTCAATTTAAACTCACAAAATCGGTTCCCAATGCCGATATTCCGGGGAATGAAGAATTTTTCGAAAGCTTTAATGAAAAGATAGATTATGCAATTAATTATAACGGCTGGTTCAATCGCGAGAATATCATTTTTTCACTTCAGCAATGGAGCGAAGCTCTAAAACCGCAAAATTTAGATGAATGGTTAGATCGTTATGACCTGTCTGAAAGTGGAGGAAAAACGATAGGAATAGTGATGGCAGGGAATATTCCCCTGGTAGGTTTCCATGATCTACTTTCAGTGCTGGTTACCGGTCATAATATCTTAATAAAACAGTCCAGTAACGATCAGCATTTACTCCCGGTGATTACCCAGTATTTATCTATGCTTGACCATCGTTATAAAAAGCGTATAAAATTCACTGATGATAAACTGGAAGATTTTGATGCCGTTATCGCGACGGGTAGTGATAATACCGCAAGGTACTTCGAGTATTACTTTAAGGGCAAACCGAGTATCATCAGAAAGAACAGGAATTCTGTAGCCATCCTAACGGGAGAAGAAAGTAAGGAAGACGTGGCAAAACTAGGAGAGGATATTTTCAGATATTATGGTCTTGGCTGCAGGAACGTCTCTAAACTGTATGTTCCTAAAAATTATGATTTCGATACTTTTTTTAAAGCTATTTACGAGTGGAATCCTATTATCAACCAGAATAAATACGCGAATAATTATGATTATAACAAGGCGGTATATCTAATGAGCGAATTTAAATTACTGGATAACGGATTCTTAATGCTCAAAGAAGGTAAAAGTTTTGGATCTCCTATCGCCTCTCTCTTCTATGAAATCTACGAGGATAAACAGGAACTGGAGACCATCCTGAAAGAAAATAAAAATAAGATACAATGTATAGTTAGAAAAGATGCCCATGAAAGCGAAGTGGAATTTGGACAAACCCAAAAGCCAAAGCTCTGGGACTATGCAGATGATGTAGATACCATTCTCTTTTTATCCAGACTTTAATCTTATAATTTCCCTAACAGCCAATCCTTCTAAATTTTGGCATCTTTGTTAAATAACAAATTATTTATGAAAAAGCACAACTTTAGCGCAGGCCCCTGTATACTTCCTCAGGAAGTTTTCCAGGAAGCATCTCAGGCTATTTTAAATTTTAATAATTCTGGTCTCTCTATTCTAGAAATCTCCCATAGAAGTGCAGATTTTGTGGCGGTAATGGATGAGGCTCAGGATTTGGCCCTGGAATTATTAGGGCTGAAAAATAAAGGATATAAAGCTTTGTTTCTTCAGGGAGGAGCCAGCATGCAGTTTCTTATGGTCGCTTATAACCTTCTGGAAAAGAAAGCTGCCTATCTAAATACAGGTACCTGGTCTTCTAAAGCGATCAAGGAAGCCCGGTTATTTGGAGAGGTAGTAGAAGTAGCCTCCTCTAAAGACAAAAATTTTAATTACATACCTAAGTCCTTTGCGATTCCAGAAGATGTGGAATATTTTCACTGCACCAGCAACAATACTATTTTCGGAACTCAAATTAAGGAATTCCCCTCTACTTCCAGACCCATGGTTTGCGATATGAGCAGTGATATTTTTTCACGCCAATTAGATTTTTCAAAATTTGACCTGATCTATGCGGGAGCTCAAAAAAATATGGGTCCAGCTGGTACTACCCTGGTGGTCGTAAAAGAAGAAATCCTCGGAAAAGTTACCCGGGAGATCCCATCTATGATGAACTACCAAACCCATATCTCTAAAGAGAGTATGTTCAATACACCCGCTGTTTATGCGGTATATGTTTCCATGCTCACCCTTAGGTGGATCAAAGACAAAGGTGGTGTAAAGGCCATGGAACAACTGAACAGTCAAAAAGCAGACCTTATCTATAACGAAATAGACAGAAATCCTTTGTTCCAGGGATTTGCCGCAAAAGAAGACCGCTCTGTAATGAATGCGACCTTCAACCTTACCGATGATTCCTTAAGAGAGATCTTCGATAAAATGTGGAAAGATGCCGGAGTTAATGGTTTAAATGGCCATCGCAGTGTGGGAGGGTATAGAGCCTCTATGTACAACGCCCTGAGTCTTGAAAGTGTACAGGTAGTTGTAGATCTCATGAAAGAATTAGAAAATAAAGCTTAAAACATACAGATCCTTATAAAATGAAGGTATTAGCAAACGACGGCATTTCGCAAAGTGGTATTGAAACTCTTAAAAATGCCGGTTTTGAAGTGATAGTAAAAAAAGTTGCCCAGGAACAGCTCAAAGATTTCCTGAAAGAAAATGCTATTAGTGTTTTATTGGTTAGAAGTGCTACCAAAGTACGCAAGGACATAATTGACAGTTGCATTCACTTAAAGGTAATTGGCCGTGGTGGTGTGGGCATGGATAATATAGATGTAGAGTATGCCAGAAGTAAAGGCATTGCCGTGATTAACACCCCTTCTGCTTCCTCAAAATCTGTTGCTGAACTTGTTTTCGCACATCTTTTTGGAGGTGTGAGGAAGTTACATGATTCTAACAGAAATATGCCTCTTGAAGGTGATTCCAGGTTTAAAGAATTGAAGAAGGCTTATGCCGGAGGCGTGGAGTTACGCGGGAAAACCCTGGGTATCATAGGCTTTGGTAGAATAGGTCGTGAAGTAGCTAAAATTGCCTTAGGAATCGGAATGAAAGTGATTGCAAGTGATGATCATGTGGGTGAAGCAGAAATCACCTTAGAATTCTACAATCATCAAACCATAAAGATCCCAATTAAGACCGAACCGGTAGAAATGCTTATCAGAGAATCAGATTTCATCACTTTACATGTTCCTGCACAAAGTAAGCCGATCATAGGAAATGCTGAGCTTGATAAAATGAAAGATGGTGTTGGAATTATTAATGCGGCCCGCGGTGGCGTGATAGATGAGGAAGCCTTACTGGATGCAATAGAAACAGGAAAAGTTTCATTTGCAGCACTGGACACTTTTGAAAATGAACCTACCCCAGCGATCAAACTACTAATGAACGAAAGTATTTCTTTAAGTCCTCATATAGGTGCAGCTACTAATGAAGCACAGGAGCGAATTGGAGTAGAACTAGCCGAACAGATCATTTCGATTTTAAAAAAAGAGAAGGCCTAGTTAGTAATTAAAATATAAGGTAACTATTGAGGTTTATTTAAACTTCAGAATAGCCATGCAAAACAGTGTGATTAACTGCAATAGAAGAAATAAAACAGGACTTATAACAAGTTATTCAGGCTAAATTTGAATGAGGAATAATTTTTGTGCCTTTTACATTAAAACGATCATATGAAGAAGATTATATACATATTATTACTGGCTTTATTTATATACAGTTGTGGATCTTCAGGAAATAGAAATTTTCCTTCAGATAAAATAGCCAATGCTGAAAATGATACTGTGCGTATAGCTAATGATAGCCTGGAATATGAGATCATTATCATAGAACCCGGATTTAATCTCTTCATTAATTCTTACGCGAGACCAAGAGGTTACTATAATCAGGATTACCTTGAAAACAGAAACAAATTCCTGGTTACAGAATATAATCAAAGGGTAAATCAACCCACGGTTTATAATCCAAACCTATACTTGAATCAGATCAATTATGAGCCGAATATAGACTATGGTTATGAAGTGAATTATTTGCTGTATAATTACTTTGTTTATTTCAGTAGGCAATACAACCAAAGATTTAGTGTACCCACAAGAATTTGATTCTTTACTCAAATCATTATATTTGCAGCATGAAGAAATTGAAAGATCGCTGGGGAATAAATTCTAATTGGCAACTATTCATCATTTTATTGGTATTTGCGATCACCGGCTCTTCTGCAGCCAAGCTTGCCAGTCCCGTAGTTAGTTTCCTGGGTATAGACCCCGCGACCAGTCATTGGTCTATTTACTGGTTCGCCAGGATCTTTTTGATCTTTCCTATATATCAGGTATTACTGGTAAGTTTTGGCTGGATCTTTGGCCAGTTCGAATTTTTCTGGGCTTTTGAGAAAAAGATGTTATGCAGACTTGGTTTCGCAAAGGTCTTTAAAGATTAAGTTTGAAAGTATTAAAAAACATATTTTTTGTTTTATCAGCAGTTTTAATACTGCTCCCATCTGCCGTTAGTTTCACTCATATTTTTTCTGAACATTCACATAAATTATGTGATAATTATGCCGATCATCATTATCATAGTCAATCTGTGGACTGTGATCTTCATCATTTTCAGAAGAATCCTGCACTTGCGATTTATTTACCTGAAGTAGAATTCTCAACTACACTTTTCCAGGAAAAACTCACTTATAGTTATTACGATTTTTTAAATGCTTATGAACCCCTTCCATTCGATCTTAGGGGACCACCGGTATTCGCTTAATACTTCAGAAAAAGCGAATTCATAAACATTTAATAATTTCCAATGAGAAATACATTGTTATTTGTGCTGCTATTAGCAGTAACATCTCTATTATCCGGTCAGAATCAATTAACCGGGACTGTAAAAAACAATTTAACCGGCGAGCCTGTCTTTAGTGCAAATATCTATTTTCCTGCTTTAGAGAAAGGAACCATGACCGATGCCCAAGGAAACTTCAGCCTTAATAATCTGCCCAATGGCAAATATAAGATGGTAGTTTCTTCTATAGGTTTTGCAACCTATAATACTGAATTAGACCTTCCTGTAGACAACATCGAAATTCTATTGATCCCTTCTGCCATAGAAATGGAAGAAGTTATTGTGTCCACCCCTTTTCATCAATTGCAAAGTGAAAATGTAATGAAGGTAGAAAGGGAAAGTCTTTCGGAACTTACCAGGAAAGGAGCCATTAATTTATCTGACGGTATTACCCAGATCGCCGGCGTGGAGAGTCTAACCACAGGTGTGGGAATCGGGAAACCTGTGATTAGAGGTCTTAGCTCTAACCGGGTATTGGTTTATACTCAGGGAGTGCGGTTAGAAAACCAGCAATATGGGGATGAACATGGCCTTGGAATAAACTCCAAAGGGATCGCCAGTGTGGAGGTGATCAAAGGTCCGGCCTCTCTACTTTATGGTAGCGATGCCATTGGAGGCGTCCTGTACCTGAATCCTGAAAACTTTGCATCAGCCGGGAACACCCACGCAGCAATAGACATGGACTATTATAGCAATACTCAGGGTTACCAATTCAGCGGTATGGCGAAAACGTCTGGGGAAAAGCTTAAATTTCTCGCTCGCGGGAGCTATGCTGCCCATAGTGATTATGAGTCTGGCGCCGGATATCGGGTGACTAATACCAGATTTAATGAAAAGGATCTTAAAGCGGGACTGGGATTTCAGGATAGTAAATATAAGGCCGACTTAAGGTATAATTTCAATCAAAGTAACATTGGAATTCCGGAAGCTATAGGTCTTCAAACTACAGATAAAGATCCACTCCTTCCCTACCAGAAAATAGATAACCATGTGCTAAGCCTGGACAACAAATTCTACCTTAGTAATTCGAGTCTTGACCTTAAAGTAGGTTACCAGTACAACGATCGCCAGGAGTTTGAAGAACATGAGGAACATGAGGAAGAGGAAACAGAAGAGGAACATGAAGAGCATGAAGAGGGAGAACCTGCTCTGGAAATGCATCTGGAGACTCTGAACTATAATTTTAAGTTTAACTTCCCCAGGTATGGTAAGTTCGAAACCATTGCAGGGATCCAGGGGATGTTCCAGACCAACGAGAACTTTGGAGAAGAGATCCTGATCCCAGACTCAGAGACTACAGATTTCGGAACTTTTGTAACCTCTCATTACCATTTGGAAAACTGGGATTTCCAGGGAGGTTTAAGATTTGACAACAGGATTCTTACCAGTAAGGCCTTTACCTCTGAGGATGGAGATATTATAGATGCTTTAGATAGGAAATTTAATAGTTTCAACGGAGCTATCGGGGCTAAATACCAGTTAGATCAGAAATTTATCGCGAGGCTGAATCTTGCCAGTGGGTTCAGGGCTCCTAATTTATCTGAGCTTACCTCGAATGGTGCGCATCATGGGACCAACCGCTACGAAATTGGTAATCCAGAGTTGGAAAACGAGCAAAATTTCCAGTTTGACCTGGCGCTGGAATGGAGAAATCAACATTTTGAGGCATATATCAATGCTTTTCATAATGCTGTAAAAGATTATATATATCTCAATCCCCGGGGGGAGTTTATAGATAACGACCCGGTATTTGAGTACCTACAGCAGGACGCTACCTTATACGGTGGTGAGGTTGGGTTTCATATCCACCCCCACCCATTAGACTGGCTGCACCTGGAGAGCAGTTTTGAAACTGTAACCGGAAAATTATCCAATGGGGATTATCTGCCACTCATCCCGGCGAATTCGCTTACCAATACTCTTCGCGTGGAGTTTGAAGAGGGTTATACTTTTTCTAAAAAATATGCCTTTATCAGATTACAGAATGTGTTCGATCAAAATAATCCCGGAAATTTTGAAACATCGACGGTAGGATATGGCTTGCTAAGTGCTGGTTTAGGAACAAAGTTGAAACTAGACAAATTCGAACTGGACCTGGGCCTAAGTGGTACAAATCTTTTAGACAGAGAATATATTTCGCATTTATCAAGACTAAAAACTGATAATATTGCAAATATTGGGCGTAACATTATGTTTACAGCTTCTTTGAGTCTATAAAAAAATGGCTGTCTCCTAAAAGACAGCCATTTTCCCTTCAACTAATTAAAAAAGCACTAATAACTTTCCACTTCTATGACCCGTGCCTGCATGGGCTCTTTTTTCCATACATAAGTATAGAGATACATTAATGTAAAGGTTGGGATAATATCTGTACCAGGCATAATCTCTTCCAGAAATACTATTGCCGATGCCAGTTTCCCTTTACGTCCCGGTTACATTTCGCTCATTTTCTTGGCTGCATAAGGTGCCCATAGCAAGTCCAGAAATGGTCCAACAAGAGGGATGGCAACCGTAGCCATACCTGCAAGGTCATACAGAAGACCCTTTATAAATAATTTATTTTTGAATAATTTCATCTTTTTAGAATTTGAGAAGCATAAATCAAAAAAGATGCCATCTTACTTATTTAAGATCAGAGCTAATGAGTTTCAAAAACTCATTTCGAGTTTCGATTTCCTTAAACTGACCTCGAAACCCTGATGTGGTAGTAACGCTATTCTGCTTTTGCACGCCCCTCATCATCATGCATAAATGTGCAGCCTCAATTACAACAGCTACTCCCTGAGGTTTTAGAGTATTATTAAGACATTCCAGAATATCATTAGTTAATCTTTCCTGGACCTGCAGTCGTCGAGCAAATACATCAACGATTCTTGGCAATTTGCTCAATCCAACGATCTTACCATTGGGAATATAAGCAATATGAGCTTTTCCGAAAAAAGGAAGCATGTGATGTTCACACAGCGAATATAACTCTATATCTTTCACGACCACCATTTCATCATAGGTTTCCTCGAAAACTGCCTTTTTAAGAATTTTTTCTGCATCCATTGAATAACCCTGGGTTAGAAACTGCATCGCTTTAGCCGCTCTTTCAGGAGTATTCATAACACCTTCCCGGTTAGGATCTTCTCCCAGCGCCTGAATTATTTCACGGAAGTTATTTTTTAATCCTGCAGTGATTTCTGCATTATATTCTTCTCTGAATTTATATGACATTTTAATTCTTTTGTTTCAGTTTATCTGAAAATAGTTTTTTCAATTTTGTGATCTTAGGATCAATAATATACTGGCAATAGGGTTGCTGCCGGTGCTGATTATAAAAATCCTGATGTTCCTTTTCAGCTACATAAAAGGGAGTTGCTGCGGTCACCTCGGTAACTATTGGATTTTTAAAGGTTTCCTGGTCTTCCAGCAAGCTGATTATTTCCAGGGCAATCTCTTTTTGTTCTTCATCATGATAAAAAATACCACTCCTGTATTGTGTACCTACATCGTTCTGTTGCCGGTTCAGGGTGGTGGGGTCATGGGTTGCGAAAAAAACTAACAATAACTCCTCAAAGGTTATTCGTTTTGGGTCGTACAGAATCTCTATCGCTTCAGCATGACCGGTACGGCCAGTAATGATCTCCCTGTAAGCCGGATTTTTTATTGTGCCACCGGTAAATCCTGAAGTCACTCTTTCTACACCTTCCAGTCTTTGAAAAACGGCTTCGGTACACCAGAAACAACCTCCAGCTAACGTAGCCTTTTCCAAATTTTGATCTTCCATAGTTAAAATACAATTTTGTTTATCAAATTTAGTTTTTAAATAAACAAAAATAATCCTGTTTAACTTGATTTTATAGAAATGCTTTGCCAGATTTCCAGAACAGTAATACTTTTATCCTGTTTTAAAATTTATTAGCCAACCATCAATGCCCATCAAATTCTGCTTATTTACGCTACTTTCGCTTACAAGTATATTTATCTATTCACAGGACGATCCAAATAAAAGGAGAGTTTATCAAACCTATAAAATTGAGAATCCACCAAAAATTGATGGTGTACTGGACGACGCTGTTTGGGCAAGATCAGATCTTCAAGGTGATTTTGTAATGGTAGAGCCGGGCGACGGCGACCCTATAGATCCATCCCATGATACCAGGATCCAAATAGTTTACGATGATGAAGCTATATATATTGCAGGAATACTTTACGAAGAGCATCCCGAGAAAATACTAAAGCAATTCACTCAAAGAGATAACCTGAACCAATCTGAATTCTTTCTGGTAGATATTAACACCTATGATGATGGTGAAAATCAAACCCGTTTTATCGTCACTGCAGCAGGAACCCAGGCAGATGCGAGAATGACGGGAAATAATGAGGATTATGGATATAACGTGGTATGGGATTCAGCGATTTCTTCAGATGAAGATGGCTGGTATGTCGAAATAAAGATCCCCTACTCTGCCCTTCGTTTCCCCGATACCGAGAATCAATTATGGGGTATCCAGTTTGCCAGGGAGATCACGCACTTAAATTCTACCTATGTGTGGAATTATATTGATAAATCTGTGGGACAACAAAGCCAGTATACCGGACTTCTAAAGGGCATTTCAAATATAAACCCTCCAGTAAGACTCAGTTTGTATCCCTATACCTCTGCAGCAGCTGATATCTATAATGGCGACACAGAGTACAATTTTAATGCGGGCCTGGATCTTAAGTATGGAATCAATGATTCCTTCACTCTGGATATGACCCTGGTACCAGACTTTGGGCAGACGGCATATGATGATGTAGAGCTCAACCTGGGCCCATTTGAACAGATCTTTGGAGAAAACCGGGCTTTCTTTACTGAAGGAACAGAATTATTTAATAAAGGGAATCTTTTTTATTCACGAAGGGTTGGAAGCACGCCTATTGGTTTTAATAATGCCCAGGCAAACCTCCTTAAGGACGAGGAAATAATAGATAATCCAGAGAGAACCGATCTATTGAACGCCTTGAAAATTTCGGGAAGAACAGAACGGGGATTAGGCATAGGCTTTTTTAATGCAATAACAGATGAACAGGAAGCAATTATAAGAGATACCATTACCGGTAACAGAAGAAGAGTAACTACCGAATCTCTTGCCAATTATAATATCGTGGTGATGGATCAACGTTTTAATAAAAACTCTTCTATTTCGTTGATAAACACCAACGTTATCCGCGAAGGTCATTTTAGGGACGGGAATGTTTCAGCCTTTCTTTTCGATGTATACAATAAGACAAATTCCTTTAATTTCACAGGGCAGGCAAAAATGAGCAATGTGAACAAGCCGGGGCAGAATCTTACTGGTTTTGCTTCAGAATTATCTGTGGAAAGAACTAAAGGAAATTTCAGGTATAAGCTGGGGCATGAGTTTGCCAATCAAACTTACGACATTAACGACCTGGGAATAAATTTCATCAATAACTATAATAATCTCTTTTGGGGTACCTCCTACCAGATCTTTGAACCAAAGGGTAATTTTAATCGCTTCAAGGTGAGTGTATTTGGTCAGCATTTGCGCAGGTATCAACCAGATGTAGCTGTCAACACCGCTGTTGGGGCAGATTTCTTTGCTATCACTACCAAAAGATTTGCTTTTGGTGGAGCACTGGGTATAAATTCTGAATTCAAGGATTTCTTCGAGCCCAGAGTAGAAGACACCTTTGTGCTGTATAAGCCTTTTAGCGATATGAGATTTTTTATCTCTTCAGATTATCGCAAACAATTTGCCTACGATGTTCGAATGAGCTTTGAAGAATATTTTGATTCTTCATTTAATAATCTTCGCCTTAATCTGGAACCAAGGTTCAGATTTAATGCGCATTTTAATATGGTCTACGAATTTGAATATACCTTCCAGAATGATCGCCCCAGTTATGTGACACAAATAAACAGGGAAGTGATCTTTGGGAACAGGGATCAAAAGAGCCTTGAAAATGCCCTAAAGGCAAGCTATAACTTCAGTAATAAGCAAGGTTTAAATCTTAGTTTTCGACACTTCTGGTCTACTGCAAGTTTTAGCGAGAATGCATTTTTAAGACTTGGCGAACAGGGAGCCCTGGACCCATATGATTATGTGGTTAACAATACTAATGATCCAGATGCCAACTTCAATATCTGGAATCTGGATCTTAGCTACAGGTGGCAATTTGCACCAGGCAGCGAAGCTGTCTTACTGTATCGCAACTCTTTATTCAATGAAGATAAATTTAGTGAGCTGGGCTTTACTGAAAGTCTGGATAATTTATTTGATACACCGGCCCGTAATAATCTTAGCCTGCGTATTGTTTACTTCATAGACTATAATAACGTAAAAAACTTATTCCGAAGCTAAACTTGGGGAATCATCCTAATTTGGCTATTTTCGGAGCACTTATTTTTTAAGATGATCAAAGCCAGGAATATTCATAAGTATTACGGAGATTTACACGTATTAAAAGCGGTAGATCTTCATATTAAGAAAAGTGAAATTGTATCTATTGTAGGAGCATCGGGAGCAGGAAAGACCACTCTTCTGCAAATTCTTGGCACCCTGGACAAACCTTCTAAAAAAAAGAACTCCCATTTAGAAATTAACGGCACAAATATTTACGGACTTCGTTCCAGGGAGCTTTCAAAATTCAGAAATAAGCATATAGGTTTTATATTCCAGTTTCACCAGTTACTACCTGAATTCACAGCCCTTGAGAACATCTGTATTCCCGCATTTATTGCCAAGACTTCCAGAAAAGACGCTGAAAAGAGAGCTATGGAATTATTAAGCTTTCTTGGCCTTGAGAACAGGGCTTCCCACAAACCGGGAGAACTAAGTGGCGGTGAACAGCAGAGAATTGCCGTAGCAAGAAGTTTAATAAATAATCCCGCCGTGATCTTCGCTGATGAACCTTCGGGAAATCTTGATAGTGAATCTGCGGAAAATTTACATAAATTATTCTTTCAGCTAAGGGATGAATTTGCACAAACTTTTGTGATCGTTACCCATAACGAGGAGCTGGCAGATATGGCAGACCGGAAGCTTACCATGGTAGATGGCGAGATCATTCATTCTTAAGTTTATAATGTTTTCAGGTCTTTGCCGGAATAAAGCAACTGGCCATAGTTACCAGGTACGCCGCGGCACCCAAAAAGGTTATTATTGAAAATCCCGCTTCTATAGCGAAGATAGTCGCCAGGGACGCACTTATCACAGATAAGCAACCATTAATACCCCAGGCCCAGGGCACTGCTTTAGCATTGTTTTCTGAAAGATATTTCAAGCCTAAAGGAAATGGCATTCCCATAAAAAAAGAAGGAATTCCAATTAGAATGAGTACATATAGTATTTTAATCCCTAAAGAAAACCTCATCCCGGTATTTAAAATAGCCGGCAATCCAAAAGCATACACAGCTATTATCAAAAAAATCAGGAAGGTGATACGCTGAATAGAGTATAATCTGGTTTTTAGCCTTGAAGAATACCAGCTTCCAATTCCGGAGGCTACCAACATAAAACATATCACCGCGGCGACAGAATATACCGGGTTACCAAGAAATAGAATAAACCGCTGGATCATAACGATTTCTACAAACATGAATCCAATGCCAATACCGGAGAAATAAAGCAGGACCCATAATTTATTATTTACTTTTCTTCTTAAAAAAATCAGGGGGAGAATGATTAGAAATACTGCCAGAAATAATGATTGTATAAAAGTTATTACCAGAATCAGGTAACCCAGCTCAAAGAATGAGGCTGATTGATCACCAAAGAGATCTTGCAGATGCCGGAAGTTTTTCCACTTTAGGAATTGTGAGAAATAGGGACGATCATCTGTAGCCGGTTTCAGGTTAAAGTCATAGTTAGTATAGACTTTCGTTCGTGTTCCGGTAATCAGGCTATCTGTCATTCTAAAAAGGTTTTCATCTTCAAGAAAATTGTTATTATTTCTTTCTAAATCTGCAAGGCCCGGAAGTAAAAGTGGGTCAAACGATAGCCTATTACTAAAACCTTCCAACTTAGCAATTTCAGCAGGGTTAAATTCTTCTCTTTTCAATAAATAAGTAATAGTATTCCAGCTCCTAATCGCTGCCAGATGGTTCCCCGGATTGTCAATACCTTTTTCCGCGAGAGTCTCTATAAATGTTGCAGTTAGCTTTAAAGGATTCCGGTAAGGATAATCTATCCAGACTGTAACGGTTAAAATTCCATCTTTGTCCAGACTATCATACATGCTGGAAAAACTATCGATTGTAAGCAAATAATTCTCCTGTATAGCATTAAGGCCTGCAGAACCTCCAAATTCCCCGATATCGGGAAGGCTAATGATGTCATAAGTTTCCTGGGAATTAGATAAAAAGTAACGCGCATCCATAGAATAAACAGTAACATTACCTAAGAATTTTGAAGCATCTGAAGAAAATTTGTTGACAATAGGATTGGGTTCAACATGATCTATTTGCAAATTATCATGTTGACTAAAATAATGGGTTATTACCCCCGTCCCTGCTCCTAATACCAGTACTTTTTCAGGGATTTTAATTGCCAGCGCCGCGCCAGAGGTAGTGAAATCAAGGATCTCGCTATCTTTGGGAGTGGATAGAACTGCCCCGGCCAAATCTGCATTATTAAAGATAAGGTCTACCACCGGCACATCCCCGGTATAGGATAAACTTAGCCCCGGCGCATAGCGAATTACATTGGAAGACACATATTGAACCCAGCCAAAAGGGCTGTTTTCAGATCTTTTAACTGAAGTTTCAGGCAGGTCAAGGCTTCTACTCAAACCTTTATACTGGGAAATATTAAGGTTTAATGGATCTGTAAAAGCGAGGATTAAACAACCGGCGAGCGTTATGATATTCAATTTAATCAACCATGGGTTTCTATGACCAACTAATAGAACAAAAGATGCCAGGATAGCAAGTAATCCTGTAATAACAGGAATTAGTGCAGGATTAAACAGCCAGAAAAGACCTATGATTAAAATTCCACCCAAACCCGAGCCGGCCAGGTTGCTAAAATATAATTGACCTATTTTATCGGTAAACTTTATAAACACAATACCAATAGCCAGAGCACACGAGAAAAACGGAACGAAGAACAAAAGCTCGAACAGCAATAATTTCCAGAGCTCACTTTGCTCTACAAAAAGCAAGTAGGTGTCAAAGCGAAATATAGGTTGCCCTGATAACCAAACGCTCAATGGCATAGATATTCCTGAAATAGATATTAGCAGAGGTAAGGAAAAGGGCAAATTTGCAACCAGCCGTTTTTTGAAAATTGCCAGAAATGTACCGGCCGCACCAAATCCTAACAATGCTATGCCGATGATCATATACGCAAAATGATGCCATTGTACGATAGATAAATATTGCATCAGGCTTAATTGAAAAGCGATCATGGAGGTTGAAAGTAACCCTATAGAAATGTTGATTCGGTTTATATACGAAATACCCATTAGCTTCGGGTAAAAGGTACAAAGCGCACCGGTAGCAAGTTTTTTGTTTTCCACTTCCCATCCTTCTTCTTCTCAACCAACATTAAATGCTGAGCTGTAAAAGGTGCTCCTACTGGTATTACCATTTTACCACCGTCTTTTAGTTGTTCAATTAAGGGAGGAGGAATGAATTCTGCCGCAGCAGTAACTACAATAGCATCGTAAGGAGCGTGTTCTTCCCAACCGTT
This sequence comes from Christiangramia sp., assembly GCA_041580575.1. Lineage (GTDB taxonomy): Bacteria > Bacteroidota > Bacteroidia > Flavobacteriales > Flavobacteriaceae > Christiangramia. Next base: position 19,425 of record JBFGDP010000001.1, on the reverse strand, counting down.
ATATCCATCTCCATATTTCAGATGGATATTACTATAACCTAATTTATCAAGATTCAATTTTGCAGTTGTATATAAGGGCTGGATGATTTCTATGGTATATACTTCATCTATAATTTCTGCAAGCACTGCGGCCTGATATCCTGAGCCTGTCCCTATTTCCAGTACTTTCATCCCTGAACGGGGCTGAATAGCCTGCGTCATAAAGCCAACTATATACGGTTGCGAGATCGTTTGTCCATGACCAATGGGTAAAGGTCTGTCTTCATAGGCGTGAACTATTTGCGCCTCCGGAACCAGGCGATGTCGCTTTACCTTACGCAAAGCCTTTAAGGTATTAATATCTGTTACACCACGATTGGCAATTTGATGCTCCACCATTTTAAGGCGTTTATCCTCAAATTTATCCTGCTTCATCGATACGATTATAAAACAGAGAAAAGTCAATGCTATGAAAAAAAGATTTTTCATTACAAGTCATCATGTTCATTATCAATTAAATATACGCAAAATAGATATCATAAACGGGTTGCAGAATTACACCATACTAGGGAATTGTCATTTGTTTAAGGCCTGGTCCTGATGCAGAAACTATATCTTTACACTCCCAAAAAGGCATAACCGGAATATGAAATTATCCCCATCAGAATTAAAAGATTTCTTAGACGTTAAGGTTACACAATATAATACCCCTATATTCATTGAAACTGACCCCGTTAAAATACCACACCTGTTCAGTAAAAAAGAAGATATTGAAATTGCAGGTTTTTTAACTGCAACGATTGCCTGGGGTAACAGGAAAAGTATCCTTAAAAATGCAGAAAAGTTGATGGACCTTATGGATCGTAGTCCTTATGAATTTGTGATGAATCATGAAGAAAATGATCTTAATCAACTGGATAGTTTTGTACATCGTACATTTAACTCCATAGATCTTATATTTTTCATCAAGGCTCTGAAAAACATTTATGTTGAATACGGTGGCCTGGAAGGGATATTTACCCGGAATGCAGATCCTGATGGACTGCAACCGGCAATTCATAAATTTAAAACTATATTTTTTGAATTGCCGCACCAGAAAAGAACAGAAAAGCATGTTAGTGATCCCCTGAGAAATTCAGCAGCCAAACGAATTAATATGTTCCTGAGGTGGATGGTAAGAAATGATCAAAACGGGGTGGATTTCGGCCTGTGGAAGAGCTTATCCCCTGCGCAGCTTTCCTGTCCTCTGGATGTTCATTCTGGAAACATCGCACGCCAATTAGGTCTTTTAGACAGAAATGCCAATGACGCCAAAGCTGTTGCCCAGCTGGATAGTAATCTTAGAGCCATGGATCCCCGGGATCCTGTAAAATATGATTTCGCTTTGTTCGGACTTGGTGTATTTGAAAAGGGTAACTTTGGCTAGTTGCTATTCTCCTTTTTTTTGATTTATTTAACAATCTGAAATATTTGTCAATGATAAGCCCCGCGATTCCAGAGAATGAAATAGAAAGACTCAAATCTCTCCGTCAATTAGATATCTTACATTCCCTGCCAGAGCAGGCATATGATACTATTACAGAACTGGCGAGCTATATTTGCCAGACGCCCATTGCGGTAGTGAATATGATAGATTCAGACGAGAACTGGTTTAAATCAAAGTACGGCACAGATTTGACCGGTTCTAAGCGCGAGGTTTCTTTTTGCGGGCATACCATCCTCGAACCCGGAAAACTTCTGGAGGTTCCCAATGCTACCCAGGATGACAGGTTTAAAGATAATCCGTTTGTGGTTGGAGATAACCCCATTATATATTATGCCGGTGTGCCTCTCCTGGATACCCAGGGGCTTTCCCTAGGCACCCTCTGTGTATACGATTCTAAAGAAAATCATCTGGATAGCAAACAAAAAGATGCTTTAAAATCTCTTGGTAAACAGGTAGAATTGTTGCTGGAAGCCAGACGACAGAATCAGATCCTGGAGGAAATGAAGATCGAGCTGAACGAAAACAACCGAATTTTGAAGGAATTCGCCAGTACGGTTTCCCACGATCTAAAAATGCCACTGGCCAATATGATCATTACCGCAGATATCCTGAAGGTGAAATATTCAGATATCCTGGATAAAGAAGGCCTGGATTATATTAATTATCTGAAACAATCTGGCCTTACTCTTAGTGAATACATAAACGGTTTATTGGACCACTACTCTAACAATGACGCTCAGGCAGGCAAAGTAGAAGAATTTTTCCTTAACGATCTTCTGGAAGATATTATAGACCTGTTACAGATCGCAGAAAACTGTGAGATCAACATGCCAGATAATAACCTGAAGATCTATGGTAATTCTGCCGCGATAGGCCAGATCTTTATGAACCTAATTAGTAATAGTTTAAAATATAATAGTCGCGAAAAGATCATAATAGAAATAGATTGCACTGAGAACCGTGAGTATTTCAATTTTAAGGTAAGTGACAATGGAATCGGCATTCCCCTCGAAAAACAAAACAGCATCTTTGAGCTTTTCACAACAGTCGCAGAAAAGGATCGTCGTGGCAAGAAAGGTCACGGAATAGGCCTTTCTACGGTGAAAAAGATTGTTGAAAGCCTGGGTGGAACCATTAAATTAAATTCAACAGAGAATGAAGGTACGGTCTTCGAATTCAGCATAAAACGCCTGAAAGTTCTCGAATAATCTAATTATTGCGTAAAAGTTGTTTTTTTTAAATAACTTTAAATCAATATTTTATTGGGGCAAATGCAAAATAACCTAATCCCTTTCAATGAAAAGCTACGGCGAAGAGCATTGAAGGAATACAACATTTTAAATACGGGACCAGACGAAGATTATGACAATCTTACGTTCCTTGCTGCCTCTATTTCCAATTCACCCGTTGCAAAAATTAGCATTGTAGATAATAAGCGTATTTGGAATAAAGCCGTTTTTGGAGCTGAAATTGAAGAGATTTCCCGTAAGAACTCCTTCTGTGACTGGGCGATTCACGGTGATGAACCTGTATCTATTTTAAAAAGGAGTACCCATCCTGAAATTTTTGAGGCCGCTAAAGGGATATATGACCGGGAGTTTTCTTTCTATGCCGGTATCCCGCTGCATAATCCACAAGGACATGCTATTGCTGTTTTCTGCGTTCTGGATACTAAAGAGAAAGATCTCACTAATGACCAGCTAAAGGGTCTTTTTGCATTGGCTAATCAAACCATGAACCTCTTTGAATTTCGAAAACAGAAATTGAAGCTCTTCCACGTTCAGTCTAAATTGAAGGAAAAATACCAGGAACTGGAAAGATTTGCCAGTCTGGTTTCCCATGATCTTAAATCTCCTCTGGCAAATATTATTTCTCTCAGCGAACTATTGAAAGATGAAAATGAGGGTAAATTTGATGAAGAAACAGAACAGTATCTGAAATTTCTGGTGGAGTCTTCTTATTCCTTACGTAACTATATAGATGGGATCCTTAGTTTCTACAGAAGTGACCATGTAATGGAAAAGGATTACACCAATGTTGATCTTCGAAAATTACTGAAAGGTATAATAGACCTTTACCAGGTTTCTGATGACATCGAGATCTCGTATCCAGATGACATCATGCTTCATAATGTGAACAAAGCTGCCCTAACTCAGGTCTTTATGAACCTAATTAGCAATGCTCTGAAATATAATGATAAAGACATCAGGAAAGTAAAGATCACTTTCTCAAAAAACGAGGAATTTTACATTTTTGAAGTTAAAGATAATGGTAAGGGGATCCCGAAAGATAAATATGAGGAGATCTTCAATATTTTTACTACCCTGGATACGGTAGACCGTGAAGGCTCTTTGGGAAGTGGAATTGGCCTCGCAACCGTAAAGAAATTAGTGGAATCTATGAATGGCTCCATATCACTGGAATCTGAAATTGGCGAAGGCAGTAATTTTAAATTCCAGATAAAAAGGCTATAGTCCTTTTTAGAAATTCGTTTTCTATATTTGAATAACCTTATTCCTTTTTATGCATTTTCAACAGCCGGAATTACTGTATGCCCTTATTTTTCTTCTCATTCCGCTGATCGTCCATTTATTCAGATTACGAAAATTTCAAAAAGAGGACTTTACGAATGTAAAATTCTTAAAGAAAGTTATTCAGGAAACCAGGAAAAGCTCACGCTTAAAAAAATTCCTCATTCTGCTCACACGATTATTTACACTTAGTTGCCTTATTCTTGCTTTTGCGAAGCCATTTATCCCGGCAAGTGATAAAGCACTAGCTGAAGCTGAAACACTCATCTACCTGGATAATTCATTTAGTATGCAAGCCGGTAGTGAACAGTCCAGCGCCTTGCAGGATGCGATAGACCAGCTAATCACAAACTTAGATGGAGAAGGAAAATATTCATTGTTTACAAATACCAAACAATATTTTAACCGCTCAACAACTGAGCTTAAAAGTGACATTCAAAATATAGAATACAGCAATTCTCAGTTAACCGTAAGAGATATAACACTTAAGGCCGGAAAATACTTTAAAGACTTTCCCAATCAGCAGAAAGACCTTATTTTAATTTCAGACTTTCAGGGCTCTCTTGCTATTCCTTCAGATATAAACAAGGATCTTTTTAATTGGAATTTTGTTCTGCAAAGGCCGGCAGAGGTTAAAAATACTTCCATAGATACGGCCTTTATTTCTAAATCCAGCCCGGAGAGCATTAGCCTTCATATCAAAATGAGCACTAATATAAACCTGGAAAACCCTGTGAGTGTCTCGGTATATGATGGGGATAAACTGTTAGGCCGAAATACTGTAGAATTCAGCAAAAGCAGAGAAGCAGAGATCAATTTTAGACTACAAAACACTTTGATCGCTAATGGCCGGATTTCCCTGGAGGACAACGGGCTGAAATATGACAATGATTTATATTTTAATATAAATGAGAAAACTCCCGTGAAGGTTGTTACAATCTCTAAGGACCAGCCTAATTTCCTGGAAAGGATTTTTAGTATGCCAGAATTTGAGATCGCGCATTTTAAACCAGATCAGATTGATTTTAATAGTTTAAACTCAGCAAACCTGGTCGTTCTTAATGAGATAGATAAGTTACCCAATTCCCTGGTCAATAATATTGCAACCATAAGGGAGAACGGTGCTTCGGTGATCATAATCCCTTCTACCGAAGCTCAGGGGTATGAACAGCTATTAATTAGTGCTGGCTTTAATCCTTACAGTAGGAAAGTAGATTCAGAAAGATTAATTACCGATATTTCCTTTGATCACCCCCTCCTGGAAGATGTATTTGAAGAAAGGATTCAAAATTTTGAATATCCTAAAGTACTACAATCCTATGATCTTACTTCTTCGAATGTTATTCTTCAATACCAGGATGGCAAACCATTCCTAGCAGAATCAAATTCGGTTTTCCTGTTTACCGCTGCTTTAAATGAAAGGAATTCCAATTTCAGGAATTCGCCTTTAATAGTACCGGTCTTTTATCAAATAGGTTTAAAGGCCTTAAAACCAAATGAACTATACTACACTACTCAATCGGAAAATTTAATAGATATTACATCCGATCTTAATAATGAAGAAGTACTTCACCTGGTGAAAACCGAAATAGATGTAATTCCATTACAACAAAACTTCAATAACCGGGTAGAGATCAATATCTCCAATCTTGATCTTGAGGCTGGGAATTATACGGTGATATCTAATAATAAAATCCATTCTAATATCAGTTTCAATTATCCGAGGGCAGAAAGTGATTTGAATTATATTGAAATTTCCAATTATGACGGAGTAGATTCTTACGATTCTGTGGCCGAATATTTCAAGGATTCAAATGCAGCTACTCAAATTACTGCTCTTTGGAAATGGTTTGTTATTTTTGCCCTGATATTTCTAGGCATAGAAATGTTATTAATAAAATTCCTTAAATGAAGCTACTTCTAAAATCGGTTACCATTCTGGATGAAAAATCCTCTTACCATCATAAAAAACTTGATATATATATTGAAAAAGGGGTAATAAAAAAGATCGGAAAAAACTTAAAACAGGATACAGCTAAGGAAATAAACTTGGATAACCTACACGTTTCCCGGGGTTGGTTTGACAGTAGTGTAAGTTTTGGTGAACCAGGTTTTGAAGACAGGGAAACGATTTCACATGGATTGGATACAGCCGGTAAATCTGGTTTTACAGCAGTCGCACTGAATCCTTATACCAATCCTGTTTTAGACCATAGTGGCAGTATAGCAGCAGTTAAATCGAAAGCAATTCATCACCCGGTCAACCTTTATCCAATAGGTTCTCTTACGGTAAAAAGTGAAGGTGTGAACCTGGCCGAATTACTCGATATGCAGGAAGCCGGAGCCGTCGCTTTTGGAGATTATAAATTACCACTGCGAAACCCGAACCTTTTGAAGATCGCTTTGCAATATGCTCAAAACTTCAATGCCTTAATTCAAAGTTATCCTCAGGAAAACAGGATCGCCGGGAACGGTATGGTGAATGAACATGAAAATAGTACTTCTCTCGGATTAAAAGGCATTCCCAACCTGGCTGAAGAACTGCAAATAACCAGAGATCTATACCTGTTGGAATATACGGGTGGAAAACTGCATATTCCCACGATCTCTACCGAGAAATCGGTTCAATTAATTAAAGAGGCTAAGAAAAAAGGTCTGGATGTTAGTTGTAGCGTAGCTGTACACAACCTTGCTTTGACAGACGAAGAACTGAAGTCTTTCGATTCAAATACAAAGGTTTTACCACCATTGAGAACAAAAAAAGATTCTAAAGCCCTTATAAAAGGCCTACTCGATGGAACAATAGATATGGTTACCAGCGATCATAACCCCATAGATGTAGAACACAAAAAAGTAGAATTTGATAATGCATTATATGGCAGTATTGGCCTGGAATCTGCTTTTGGCGCTTTAAGCAGCCTATTTGAAAAAGGAGACGTAATAAAATTTTTAACCGCCGGAAAAAAACGCTTTAATATCAGCGATTATGAAATTAAAGAAGGTGAACCGGCAGATCTGAGTTTATTCATCCCCGGGGAATCCTTTAAATTTACTGAGGAAGATATAATTTCAACTTCTAGAAACAGTATTTTCTTAAATAAAGAACTAAAAGGTAAAGCCTTTGGAGTAATTACCAGGAATGGTTTTATAAGTAAATAACAGAAATCATGGAAACTACCGGACAGGCAAAAACTACCGCCGTGGTTGCTTACATTACAATAATTGGCACCATCATCGCATATTTTATGAACCTGGAACCAAAAGATCGTCTTGCCAGCTTTCATATAAGGCAGGCTTTTGGCATGCATATTACATTATATCTTTTAGGCGCTTTAATGGGCTTATTCGATCAGGTATTTATCATCTGGCCTTTTTATATAGTCTATTTTGTACTCTGGGGTTATGGATTATTAATGGCTATTAAAGGTGAAGAGCAAGAAATTCCGGTTTTAGGTCCCTTATTTCAAAAATGGTTTAGCACAATTTCATAATGACAACAGAATTTTCTTTACAACATATAATACGGGAGCCTAAACAAAAAGCTGCCAAATCTCCAGTTTTAATTTTGCTGCACGGATACGGCAGCGATGAAAATGATCTTTTTTCTTTTGCAAATGAATTACCAGATGAGCTTTTTATTATTTCAGTAAAAGCTCCCTACAGAATGCAACCCTATGGAAATGCCTGGTATGCGATACATTGGGATGACACTAATGGGAAATTCAGCGATGACCTGCAGGCCATAAAATCCAGGGAAACTATCCGGGATTTTATAGATGAGGTGATCGAAAAGTATCCCGTAGATCCTGAGAATATCAATTTACTAGGATTTAGCCAGGGAAGTATTTTAAGCTATGCCGTGGCCCTATCTTACCCGGAAAAGGTCAATAACGTGGTAGCTTTAAGCGGTTACATCAATCAGGGAATCATAAAGGATGATTTTAAATCCCGGGATCTTTCCAATCTTGAATTTTATTGTTCCCACGGAAGTGTGGACCAGGTAATCCCTGTAGAATGGGCCAGGAAAACCAAACCCTTCCTGGATTCTCTTGGAGTCAAAAATTCGTATTCAGAATTTCCTGTAGGTCACGGAGTAGCACCTCAAAATTTCCATGAATTGAATGATTGGTTGAAAAAGAGGATCTAATTTATCGGGTAAAGAAACGATCTTTCAGGGTAAAAAGTGATCTCTCCGTTCTCTGAAACCTCGTAGGTTAGAAAGACTTCTCCCCAATAGGTACCGTCGGTGAAATCTGCAATAACCCATTTATGATTCAAAACCTGAATCTTGTTAATACGCATATTTCCTTCCATCCCGGCCTGAGGCACCAGGGGATTATCTGCATCTGAAGAGTTTTTACTAATAATAGCATCTTCAATTTTAAGAATTAGATCTGCGGTTTCTATATCCCTCTCTTCAAAATAATTGATGGCATCATCATTATCTTTTAAATTAAAATAACTTTCAACCTCCGAATTTTCTTCAGAATTTTTGAGATTGGATTCCACATCCTGCAATTTTGCTTCCAGGCTTTCTATCTTATCTTGTTTTGAATCCAGTATCCTTTTATCATTGACATAAATGAAAATAGTAAAGAGTAAAGAGAAAATAAATAGATACATTAAGATCTTATTGCGCATACTAAACAGTGATTTTAAGATTATCATATGCCAAATGAACATTCGCCGGTAGCTTCTCCTCTACTTCATCGTGAAATCCCATCATATGGCTTATATGGGTTAAATAGGCTTTTTCTGGTTGCACCCTTTCAATAAAGTTCAAAGCTTCCTCCAAATTGAAATGTGAATGATGTGGTTCAATCCTCAGTGCACTTATAACCAGAACTTTTAGATCTCGTAGTTTTTCAACTTCAGGATCCTCTATAGATTTAAGATCTGTGAGGTAAGCAAAATCTTCCATTCTAAATCCAAAAACCTGTAACCGGTTATGCATAAAATTTACCGGAGTTACAGTTAGTCCATGGAAATTAAATGGTTTATTTTCTATCACGTTTTCCTTTACTCCGGGTGCCCCGGGATATTTATTTTCTGTAATAAAAATATAATCAAACCTTTTATGGAGTGCTTTTAGCACCCTTTCATGAGCATAAACAGGTATATCTCCCTGCCTGAAGAAAAAAGGCCTTATATCATCTAATCCGGCAGTATGATCATTATGTTCATGAGTAAAAAAGATGGCATCAAGTTTTTTAACATTATTAGCCAGCATTTGTTGCCTGAAATCAGGCCCGCAGTCTATAAGGATATTATATTTATTCCAGGAGATAAGTACAGAAACTCGTAATCTTTTATCTTTTGGATTTTCACTAAGACATACCGGATGATCACTTCCAATGATTGGTATTCCCTGTGATGTTCCTGTTCCTAAAAATGTTACTTCCAAAAGGTGTTATTTTTCACACAAAAGTAAATATATTTTTTTGTATGCCTACCGCTTTTAGTACTTTTGAAGTATACAACGAAAATGTTTACCTAAAAGAGAAACTATGCCAATTACTATAATGGGCGATAAGGAATTTGAAAATGTTCCTTCAATAAATAGTAAAGCCCTTCGCATCAATTTAAACGAAAATATCTACGGGACATTTTCAGAAATTGGTGCCGGTCAGGAGACGGTTAGAAATTTCTTCCGGGCCGGAGGTGCATCTGGTACCATCGCAAAAGCGATGAGTGCCTATGATAAGGATTTCAGTGATGCGATCTATGGCGTAGAAAATGACCGCCGGTATGTAACTGAGGCCAGACTCAAGAAAATGCTGGCCCATGAAACCAGGCTTATCGAAGAAAGGATAGCCCGGGAAAAACACCCAAATAAATTATTCTTTACGTACGCCAATACAGTAGCGACTATAGATTTCGCTAAGAAGTATAAAGGGCACGGCTGGGTTGGAATCAGGTATCAGGTAGAACCGGGAGAGGATTATAACGAGATCCTGCTACATGTGCGTTTTCATGAAAATGATGCCAGGCATCAGCAAAACACTTTAGGGATTCTTGGAGTAAACCTCATATATGGTGCTTATTACAAATATGACAATCCAAAGAAGCTTCTAAGATATCTTTATGACCATATCGATAAAGATCAAATAGAGATCGATACAATAAATTTCTCGGGACCAAAATTCGAGAAAGTAGACAATCGTTTGATGAGTTTACAATTAGTAAAGAATGGCATGACCGAAGCGGTGATGTTTGGGCCCGATGGTAATAATGTGTTACCGGCCAAGATCCTGTATAAAAAGAATATCCTGGCTCTTAGAGGTAGCTTTAGACCGGTTACCAAGGTGAATATGGATATGTTTGAACGTTCAAAAGAAATGTTCTTTAACGAAGCCAAAGTTAACAGGGAAAATACCGAGATCATTTTTGAGATCACCTTATCCAACCTGCGGGCAGAGGGTGAGATCGACGAGAGGGACTTTATGGATCGGGCAGAATTGCTTTGTTCTCTGGGTCAAACCGTAATGATCTCAAATTTCCAGGAATATTACAAGGTAGTGGAATATTTCTCTCGTTATTCCAAACAAAGAATGGGTCTTACTATGGGAGTACAGAACCTTATCGATGTTTTTGATGAGAAATATTACCGACACCTTAGTGGTGGTATCCTGGAGGCCTTCGGCAAATTATTCTTTAAAGATCTCAAAGTATATCTATATCCTCTTAAAAATCCTGAAACCGGTGAGATCACTAACAGTGAAAACCTAAAAGTTCATCCACGTATGAAAGAACTTTATAAGTTCTTTAAATATAATGGTCGGGTTGAAGACATTAAAGACTATAATCCTGATATAATGGATATATACTCACGTGAAGTACTCAAGATGATCAATGAAGGTCAAGCAGGATGGGAAGACATGTTGCCAGAAAAAACAACTAAAATGATCAAGGAAAAGAACTTGTTTCATTATAAAGAACATAAGCAAAAGGCCAAAACCGAGGAGGTTTAATCCACTGTCTGTACAAATAAAAAAAGCTGTTCATTCGAACAGCTTTTTTTATTACTATTTCGTGCCAGATTAATCCAGTCGTTCTATCCTGGCACCTATCCCCTGTAATCTTGTAACTATATGCTCATACCCCCTGTCTATCTGCTCGATATTATGAATAGTAGAAGTGCCCTTCGCCGAAAGTGCGGCAATTAGCAGGGATATCCCAGCTCTAATGTCTGGGGAGGTCATTGTGGTTGCTTTTAGCTGGGAAGTGAAATCATGGCCTATAACCACAGCCCTATGTGGATCACAAAGTATGATCTTTGCCCCCATATCTATTAACTTATCTACAAAGAAGAGCCTGCTCTCAAACATCTTTTGGTGTATAAGAACACTTCCACGGGCCTGGGTAGCGGTCACCAGGATAATACTCAAAAGATCTGGAGTAAAACCGGGCCAGGGAGCATCACTAATATTCATAATAGATCCGTCTATGAAATTTTGTACCTCATACCCTCCAGTATGAGCCGGGATATGAATATCATCTCCTTTTTTCTCTACGGTGATCCCCAGCTTTCTGAAAGTTGCCGGGATGACACCCAACATTTCCCAGTTTACATTTTTAATAGTGATATCACTTTTAGTCATCGCCGCCAGGCCTATCCATGATCCAATTTCGATCATATCGGGTAGCACACGGTGTACACAGCCACCTAATTTCTCTACTCCATCTATTCTTAGTAAGTTAGACCCAATTCCGCTGATATTCGCGCCCATGGAGTTTAACATCTTACATAGTTGCTGTAAATATGGCTCGCAGGCTGCATTATAAATGGTGGTTGTTCCCTTAGCGAGAACAGCTGCCATCACTATATTAGCGGTACCGGTAACCGATGCTTCTTCCAGGAGCATAAAATCCCCTTTAAGACCATCTGGAGCTTCTACCCCATAGAATCTTTCCTCTTTATTATATCTAAAATCGGCGCCAAGCTTCATAAAACCCTCAAAATGGGTATCCAGTCTTCTCCTGCCAATTTTATCACCTCCGGGTTTAGGGATAAATCCTTTACCAAACCTTCCTAACATAGGGCCTACGATCATGATCGATCCACGTAATCCACCGCCATCGATCTTGAATTGTTCGCTATTGAGATAATCCATATTAAGATCATCACTTTGGAAAGTATAACTTCCAGAACCTATTTTCTCAACTTTAACCCCAAGGTTTCTCAAGAGATTAATTAGTTTATTTACGTCAAGTATATCAGGAATATTATGGATTGTTACCAGTTCATCGGTTAACAATACAGCACAAAGTATCTGTAGTGCCTCGTTCTTTGCTCCCTGGGGCTGAATGTCCCCGCTAAGACGATGACCACCTTCTATTCGAAAAGTTCCCATTAAAAGATGTTGTGTTTAGTGGCGTTTGCGACCGCCTTTACGGCCGGTCTTTTTAGTGTTCTTGGAGTATTTTTTCTTAGTACCTGTACTTCTTATAAGTTCAGATGCCTGGCTTAGATCCTCATCGATATTCTTTGGATTTATTTTACCGTTACTAAGATCTCTTAGATGTTCTAAAATAACCTCATCATCTACAGAATCTCTATTCCAGTTAAGGTAAGATTTCTTCATGTGATTGGCTATGGTTAGAACGAGGGCCTCTTTAAGGTCACCTTCTTCATAGTCCTTAGCCGCATCGATCATCCTTTTAATGTTATTACCGTAGAATCTGTATTTAGGATTATTCTCCGGGTACTGAAGCATTTCGGGCCTTTCAGCTAACATTTCCCTCGTAGGCTTGGGAAATGGAGAGTCAACATCCAGTTTAAAATCACTTATAATGAATAACTGATCCCAGAGCTTATGCTGAAAATCTGGCACGTCCCTAAGGTGAGGATTCATATTCCCCATCACCGCGATAATAGAGTTCGCAACTTTACTACGTTCTTCATCATCCTCTATACTCACGGCATGTTCCACCATTTTCTGAAGATGTCTCCCGTATTCGGGAATTATCAATTTGCTCCTTTCAGAGTTATATTCTAATGCGTTCGTCAAAATTGAAGTTTAATTTGGTAATTACTGAAGTTATACTCCTGCCTGCAAAATACTAAATATTAATATAGATGCACAACAAAAACAACTTTTATCTGGCGGTTAAAGAGATATTACACCTTCCACTTTATTGGCCACTTCTTTATATTTCTCGATCACAGCATCCGGATTTTTCATCCTCACGTTAATCGACACACTGGTATACTTTCCTTTTTTTGATTGCTTAGTCTCTATCACCGCGCCCATATTATTAAATATACCCTGAACCAGGGCGATCTGGTCACCTTTAGTTGGAACGATGAATTTGTATAGATATTCAGAAGGCCACATGGCCGTATCCTGTAACTGCTTTTTTAATTTTGCATAGAATTCTTCGGGACTCTTAGATTCACTCATAATTTTCTCCTTCGTTTAATTGCAAAGATACAAGTAATGACATCATTTTTATAATCAAATTCAATTGTCGAAATTTGCGCTGTGAAAAATAGAAAAATCGTAATCACCGGTGGTCCGGGAACCGGAAAGTCATCCATAATTCATACACTGGAAGACAAGGGTGAGACCTGTCTCCATGAAATATCCCGGCAGGTCACCCTGGAAGCTCAGAAAGAGGGAATAGACCAGTTATTCCTGGAAAAACCATTATTGTTCAGTGAAAAACTTCTGCAAGGCAGGTTGCAACAATATCTGCAGGCGAAAGAATTTAAGGCAGACCATATCTTTATAGATCGTGGGTTACCAGACGTTGTAGCATATATGGATTATTTCGACACATCCTATCCAGATATATTTCATGAGACCTGTGAAAAAAACAGGTATGATCAAATCTTTATTTTGCCTCCCTGGCAGGAAATATATACCAGTGACAATGAGCGTTATGAAAGTTTTGAAGAAGCCTTAAAAATTTCGTCATATCTTTATTCTACTTATAGGCGTTACGGATACGAACCTATTGAGGTTCCAAAATTAAGCGTGGAAGAACGTACAAACTTTATACTGGATAAGATCTAGAACTAATTTGCAAAAGGAAGCTTTACAAATATTAGAAAAATACTGGGGCTTCCGAGAGTTCAGACCGCAACAATTGGAAGTTATCGAATCCATCCTGGAAGGAAGGGACACTCTTACCCTTTTCCCTACCGGGGGCGGAAAGTCATTATGCTACCAGGTTCCCGCACTTATACAAGAAGGTATTTGCATTGTGGTCTCTCCCCTGATCTCTTTAATGGAAGATCAGGTGAACGCTTTACAGCAAAAAAATATTAAGGCCATGGCCATCACCGGCGGTATTTCTTATGCCGATCTGGACCGAAGCCTGGATAATTGCATTTTTGGGAACTTCAAATTTCTTTATCTCTCCCCGGAAAGACTTCAGCAGGAATTAGTGAAGGAACGTTTGAAACAAATGAACATTAACCTGATAGCAATAGATGAAGCTCACTGTATATCTCAATGGGGTCATGATTTTAGACCTGCTTACCGTAATATTGCAGCCCTTAGAGAGATATTGCCAGACATAAATATTGCTGCCTTTACTGCTACGGCGACTAAAGAAGTAGTGAAAGATATTTGTGAGCAACTAAAATTTAATGCCCCGGTAATTCATCAAAAGTCATTTGTACGTGATAACCTTAGTTACGAAGTCATAAAAACAGAAGATAAGTACTTTCGACTTACTCAGCTTCTAGGCAACGATTCCGGGATCATTTATGTGCGTAGCAGAAATGCCACCCAGGAAATTTCACAATTCCTCAATAAACAAGGTATTAGTGCTGCGGCATACCATGGTGGATTAAAGAAAGAAGATAAAAGTAAAAAATTTGAAAAATGGCTTACCAACAAAGTAAGCGTAATGGTTGCAACTACCGCATTTGGCATGGGTATAGACAAACCAGATGTTAGAACGGTGATTCATATAGACTTACCAGAAAGCATGGAAAGTTATTTCCAGGAAGCGGGAAGAGCGGGCCGGGATGGTAAACCTTCAAAGGCAATTATTTTGACAAATTCTGGTGATATTCCAGTACTTAAAAATCAATTTCTAAATAACCTCGCTTCTGTAGAAGACGTAAAACTTGTTTATCGAAAATTGAATGCCTACTTCAGAATCGCTTATGGAGAAGGAGAGAACACCGAACATGATTTTAATTTTGCCAGCTTTTGTCACCAATATCAGTTTAATTCCCACAAGACATACAACGCACTGCAATTACTGGATAGATGCAGCATTTTAAAATTATCCCAGAATTATCAGAAAAGTACCGAAATACAAATTTTACTAACGGGTAATCATTTAGATTCCTATCTCGATAAAAATCCCAGGTACGCCGGAATAATTAGAACGATCCTAAGAAATTATGGAGGAGTATTTGAAAACCTGATACCCTTCAACCTTGCATCTGTGTGTGATAAGGCAAATATTACGGAAAAAGAATGCTTAAAGATCCTTGAAGAGCTGCATACTAAGGAGATCATTGAATTCCACCTTTCCAAGCATGACGCCAGTATTACCTTCCTGGTTCCGAGAGAGGATGATTCCACGATTAATCCCGTAGCTGCGTTTATAAAAGAATATACCAGTACCAAAAGAGATAAAATTGAAGCTGTTCTTGAATTTGTCCAGAATGACAATATTTGTAAACAAGTTCAGCTACTCTCCTATTTTGGTGAGAAAAATCCGCCGTCCTGCGGAAAATGTTCCGTTTGCACCAAAGAAAGAAAAGAATTAACCAGGGATGATATGAACGAGATATACCTCGGTATATTAAGAATTCTAAAAGTCTCACCTAAAGATTCCAGAGAATTGATCTCGCAACTTGACTATACTGAAACCGATATACTAAAAGTATTAAGTTTGCTTTGCGAAAAAGGAATCCTGGATCGAACCCCCAATAACAAGTATAAAATATTACATAAATGAAAGACCTGAGAATAGTGTTCATGGGAACACCTGAATTCGCAGTAAACAGCCTGAAGGCTATAATTGAAGCAGAGTATAATGTAGTAGGTGTAATCACAGCCCCAGATCGCCCGGCAGGCAGAGGTAGAAAATTAAGAGAAAGTGCCGTTAAAACATATGCACTCACGCAAAATCTACCGGTACTACAGCCAACTAACTTAAAGTCTGAAGAGTTTCAGCAGGAATTAAAAGCATTAAATCCTAATATACAGGTTGTGGTAGCTTTTAGAATGTTACCAAGGGCTGTCTGGTCTTTACCTGAATATGGAACTTTCAATTTGCACGCATCTTTGCTCCCGCAATACAGGGGGGCCGCACCTATTAACTGGGCCATTATTAATGGAGAAAAAAAGACCGGTGTTTCTACTTTCTTTTTAGATGACAAAATTGATACAGGCGCTATGATATTACAGGAAGAGATTCCAATACATGAATCTGAAAATGTAAAATCTTTACATGACCGCCTTATGGATTTAGGATCCAGGCTGGTAGTTAGAACCTTAGATGACATCGCAAACGAAAAAGTTGAGCCAACCCCTCAGGCAGAAAGCAAGGATCTTAAGGACGCTCCTAAACTTACACGAGAGAACACTAAAATAGACTGGAACCAACCTTTAGAAAATATATATAACCTAATTAGAGGACTCAACCCATATCCCGCAGCCTGGTGCTTCCTGGTAAACTCATTAGAAGAAATGCAGGTAAAGGTATACAATATAGATATGTTGACGCAGGAACATCATTTACCAAATGGCACGGTTTCGATCATGGACAATCAGATAATGGTGGCTGCTCCCGGTGGATTTATTTTGATACAGGAAATTCAACTTCCGGGAAAAAAGAAAATGTCTGCGAAAGCGCTCCTTAATGGATTTAATTTTGCTCCAGATGCAAAAATGCGCTAAAGCCTTATTAACACTGATTCGGTTGCATTTTAATAAAAAACAACTATCTTTATTAACAAAACAACCAAGTTATTAACAAATACGGGCTTTTCCCTTGTCATTACTTGCATGAACAAGAAATCCGTATAAATTTGTATACCAGTTTAACAGAATGTTTAACCAACAATTTAATTTAAAATTCAAATTATGAACAAAACAGATTTAATCGATGCAATGGCTGAAAATGCTGGAATTTCTAAAGCAGCAGCAAAAAAAGCATTAGAGTCTTTCCTTGAGAACGTAGAGAAGTCTCTTAAAAAAGGAGATAGAGTATCATTAGTAGGATTTGGATCTTGGTCTGTATCTAAAAGAGCAGCACGTGAAGGAAGAAACCCACAAACTGGGAAAACCATCAAAATTGCTGCTAAGAACGTAGTGAAATTTAAAGCCGGAGCTGATTTACAAAAAGCTGTGAACTAATAATTTGCATAAGTGAATTTTTAAAAGCCTTCTTAAAGAAGGCTTTTTTATTTAATTTTTTTGGCATTGTATTGCATTATTTATTAGAAATAATTAGTTTAGATAAAAAGACTGCTACAATGATCGCGTTAAAACCAACCAAAGGCCATCTTTTAGTCGCAGAACCATCAATTATTGGTGATGTTTCTTTTAATCGTTCTGTCGTACTACTGGCCGACCATTCAGACAATGGTTCGGTTGGATTTATTCTGAATAAAATACTCGATTTTACACTTAAAGATCTTATCCCTGAAGTAAAAGGCGATTTTAAAGTATATAATGGGGGTCCTGTAGAACAGGACAATCTATATTTTATTCACAGAATACCCGATTTGATTCCAGATAGCATAGAAATAGCTCATGGCATTTTTTGGGGAGGTAATTTCGAAGTTGTTATGGATCTCATTGCCAAAGAATTGATTGATGACAAGCAGATCAAATTTTTCCTGGGTTATTCTGGCTGGGATGCCAATCAACTTGACGAAGAATTGAATTCGCATTCCTGGGTGGTAACCGCCAATGAAGATAATAAAGACCTTCTCGAAAAGCCTTATAATTCGTTCTGGAAAGATAAGATGTTGGAATTAGGCGGGGAATATATGTTATGGTCTAATTCTCCCGAGAATCCTACTTACAATTAACCCAATCTCGCTTTTACGTTAAGCTTACTCAATAATTCCTTAGAAACTTTATTATCAAATTCCTTTTTGCGGTATTTGCTAACCGGTTGAATACCCTGCGCTACATTGGTAATAAAAAGTTCATCTGCTTTTTGCAGCTCAAAGGGAGAGATAGATGTTTCCTCCAAGTCGAATTCATCGGTTTTCTTCAAAATATTTATCAGTTGCTTTCTAATAATTCCGTTCAAAGCGCCATCTGATATGGGAGGCGTTTTTATGGTATTTCCCTTAACCAAAAATATATTACCATTAAGAGCCTCTACAACTCCTTTTTTTTCGTTTAAAAGCAAACAATTGTCATAACTGTTCTCTCTAGCAAAAATACTTCCCAGGACATTTACAGCCCTGTTATTAGATTTAATAGTAGAAAGCAATCCGCTGGTTACATAATGATCTTTAAATAATTCCACCTCATATGGTTCATCATGAAAAAGATAAAAAGAATTCTCCATGGCCTCGGCAGTAATCACATAACCAATCTCTCTTGTTGCCGGAGTATAATAGCCCCCTTGCAGCCTGTAAACCGCAAATCTTATTCGTGCAGGAGAAGATTCCAGGTTATTGGAGGTTATAACCTGTAGTATCTCTTTCTCCAAGAACTCCGGAGAGAAAGTTGAAGGTATTTCCATACGCATAATCCGCATCGAGGCCATGAGCCTGAAATAATGATCTTCCCAGAACATTATTTTACCGCTAATTACCCTAATGGTTTCAAAAACAGAATCACCGTAAGCGAATCCACGGTTTCTAACCGATAACTTGGCATCTTTCTCTTCTACTATTTTTCCGTCTAAATTGATCATAAAAAAACCCCGTTTTTTGGAACGGGGCAAAGTTACTATTTATAATAAGATTTCTAGGCCGATCCCAGAATCTGTTTAAGATCTGAAATCATATTTTCCCAAAGCATCTTACCTTCATCTATCTCGTCCTCTTCTGCAAAATCTGTGATCATAAGGGATACATCTTTTGTAATATCATCAACCTGGATTCTTAATTCGAAAAAATAGGGAGTATCCTCGTCGTCTATCCATTTAAATTTAATGCGCTCATCACTTTTTTTGCTCATAAGCTTTGCCTTTTCTTCACTACCTTCCCATATAAAAGTAAAAAATTCCCCTCGGGAATTTACGTTATCGGCATACCACTCACTTAATCCTGAAGGAGTTGAAATATATTGGTAAAGTAACGAAGGAGAAGCTTGAATAGGAAACTCCATTTCGTATTTAATCTTTTCTTCCATTCTTGATTTATTAGTTTCGGGCAATATAGATATTAATTAGAAAGATAAAAAGAAATCAAAATAAATATTTTAGAAAATAAAGTTTGTGCCAATACAAATTGTTTTTATATTTGCACCCGCATTAAAGAAAACCCGC